>JAEDDO010000084.1 GCA_016298055.1 Frisingicoccus sp. | reverse complement strand
AGAACAGTGATTTCATCCTGATGCTTAATCAGGCAGCGGGTGACAGACAGATCCTTGCAAAGCAGTTAAATATATCTCCGTATCAGTTGTCTTATGTAACAAACTCCGGCGAAGGTGAAGGACTTCTGTTCTATGGAAGTACCATCATTCCTTTTAAGGATAAGTTTGACAAGAACTTGAAGCTTTACAGTCTGATGACAACGAAACCGGAGGAAGTGGAGGCCCGCAACCAGAAGGAGGCTTCCGAAAACGATGAATAGGATTGCTACTGGCTTCCTACTGTTTCTCTCCATTCTTTGCATTTCTGTCAGTGTTTATATGCTGGCAGGAATGTATCAGGAAGATGCGAAAAGCGATCAAACCTTTGAAGAAATCAGAAAAGTATTTGATCAGGAAAAGCCAGAAGATACTAAAGATTCTGAGAATGCGAACGAGGTGTATATCAATCCCGGACTTTTGGAACTCCATGAACAGAATCCGGATTGCGTTGGTTGGATCCACATTGAAGGAACTAAGATTGATTATCCGGTCATGTATCACCCGGAAGAAAAGAATTATTACCTGCGAAGGAATTTCCATAAGGAATATGACATCAGCGGTACTCCTTACATTGCAGAAATCTGTGATCTGGAGGATTTCGATAATCTGATCCTTTATGGACATCACATGAATAGTGGTGCCATGTTTGCCCACCTGGACAAATATAAGTCGGAATCTTTCTATCAGGAGCATAAGACCTTCACTTACAGCACTCTTCATGGAGAGGAAACTTATGAAGTTATGGCATGTTTTGCCGTACCGGTCTATACGGGAAATGACTTTGCCTATTACGTATTTACCAAAGCGGAAACGCATTTCGAATACGAAACATTTGTAGAAACTTGTCGAAAAAAGTCTTATTACGACACCGGAGTTACAGCGGATTATGGGGATCAGCTGATCACCCTGTCCACTTGTGAGTACAGTCATAAAAATGGACGCATGGTTGTAGTAGGACGCCTACTCAGAGAGGATGATTAAATCATGAAACAGTATTTTGATTATTATGAGCACGAACCGGTGATGGTGGATCGTGACAGTCTTCATAGAACGATTCGCAATATTTTGGCAGAGGTCAATCTGCCGGAATGTCAGAGAGCCTACTTGCAGCTGATTGAGGACTTGCATGACAGTCTGGATTCCATGTATGTACTTCTTCGTTTCATAAAAGAAATGGGAACGCTGATCAGGAAGGACGATCTGGATGAACTGGAAGGTATTGCAAAGAAAAATGAAGAAACTTTGGAAGTATGGGAGCGACATTTTCTCAGAAATTCAGTCTGTAGTGGGGAAAGCTGCTTTTAGTTTGCCTGTTTTGGAGAGGAGGTGAGGACTTAAGTGGCAGGACAGGAATATACGGAAACATCCAAACGAAATAAGAAATATCAGCATACCAAAGATTCTGTTCAGGAGCCGCCTACCAGAGCTGCGCCGAAGGAATCCTTGAATGAAGCAAAAGAAGACAAAGAAGAATTCGACTCACGCAAAAAGGTTTCCAGAAGGTCTGTACAAAGAACTTCTGCTTACCGAGAAAAGCTTCGGGATCATGAAAGTATTCCCAGGGAAGAAATCATAGAAAACAAGGAAGCCATTCAAAAGAAACAGCAACGCAAACGTCTTACGGAAGAACAAAAGAAGGTTTCCAAATTGTCCTTTGATGATGAGGGCGGAATGATCGCCGGTGCCGGAACCGGCTTTGGAAGAAAAGCTGCTGGACTTGGCAGTGCTGCTGTTTCCGGTTATGTGCACAACAAGCTTCATCAGGAAGGCGATGACAATGCTGCGGTAGAAGGAGCCCATGCCAGTGAGCTTGCCATAGAGGAAGCGGCAAAAAGTCTTCGAAGTACCCAGACCAGAATGAATCGTACTTCCGGCAGACTGGCAAGAAAAGGATATCGGGAAACCGAGGATCCAACTGGCGGACGTTTAAAGTTTGGCGAGGCTGAGGAAGCAGTCAAAGATATCGCAAAGGAAGCCACAAAGAAACGAGAACTCAATCGCTTCTGGCAGAGGAAACGGTATAAGGATGCTTATATCGCAGCAAGGAAAGGAAAGAAAGGTGCCGATGCTGTCACTGGTGGTACTGCTGTGACAGAAACCTTTACAGAAAAAGCAAAAAGAGCAACCGCAGAAATATTCCGAAAGAATAAAGCACTCTTATTCGGAATCGCTGTGTTTGCTCTTATATTTATGCTTATCTCCGTATCCCTTGCCAGCTGTTCTGTATCCATTCAGGGAGCCGGTTCTCTTGTGGGAATGACAACCTATCCAAGTACGGACGATGACATTTATGCTGCAGAGAATGCCTACAGAGCCTTGGAGAGTGAATTGAACCGCCAGGTCAATACCATTGAATCTAGGTATCCCAATTATGACGAATACCGTTATAACGTGGATGAGATTTATCACAATCCCTATCATCTGATTTCCTTCCTTACTGTAAAGTATGGGGAATTTAAATATAACGATGTGAAGAATGTGATCAGAGAACTCTTCGAAGCTCAGTACGCCATGAATGTATCCGGAAGAACCGAAACCGTCACCGAAACCAGAACGGTGCGTGTTGGGGAATCCTTAGGAAATGTTGTGACCAGTGGTTATTGTAACTGTTCCCTTTGCTGTGGTAGCTGGGCTGGTGGACCTACGGCCAGTGGTGCCATGCCAAGAGCAAACCATACCATTGCCGTGGATGCCAATAATCCAATCGTTCCCATGGGAACAAAGATCGTCATGAATGGTGTGGAATATACCGTAGAAGATACCGGAAACTTTGCCAGATACGGCGTTGCCTTTGATGTTTACTATGATTCCCATTCAGCAGCATCTGCACATGGTCATAAGACTTGGGAAGCATTTATTGCCGATAGCAATGGAAGTCGTGAAGTCCAGGTTACTTCTACCGAGACACGAAGGATTCTTACTGTCACACTGACCAGTAAGAACTTTGATGCCATTGCAAGGGCAAACCTTGACGATGAAGAACTGATTCTTTACGAGGCTTTGAATCGAACCTACGGAAACAGAGATTATCTATTCGATCTTCGAACAATCTCTGGAGGAAGCGGCGGTATGAGCTATGAGATTCCACCGGAGGCACTATCGGATCAAAGATTTGCCAATATGATCCGTGAAGCAGAGAAATATCTTGGATATCCATATGTATGGGGAGGTGCAAGTCCTAGCACAAGCTTTGACTGTTCCGGATTTGTATCCTGGGTGATCAATCACTGTGGCAATGGTTGGAACTATGGTCGAAGGACTGCAGAAGGTTTGCGTGGTATTTGTACTTATGTATCACCGAGCCAAGCGAAACCGGGAGATCTGATCTTCTTTGAAAAGACCTATAACACTGCAGGAGCCAGTCATGTAGGAATCTATGTTGGTAACGGAATGATGATCCATTGTGGTAATCCAATCCAATATGCCAATATCAATTCTTCATACTGGCAGCAACATTTTTTATGCTTCGGACGTCTGCCTTAAGGCGTTCCGGAGCCTTGAAGGAAGGTGAAGCAATTGAACAAACGTATTAAACGTTACTTGGCTGAAATCGAAAAGACAGAGAAAAAGATTGCCGAGCTTCAGCGATATCTCAAAGGTGTTCAGACTGCACTAAAGCAGGAAGAAAACAACGAGATGATTAAAAGTATTCGAGGCATGAAGCTTAGCAGCAAAGAGCTGTTTGATCTGTTAAATGGCATTCAGGATGGTAGCGTAAGTTTTAAAGTGGAAGAGGCTTACGAGGAAGAACTTCCAGAAGAAGACATTTCCGAGGAAATCGCAGAAAGAGAGGAAAACTATTATGGTGAAAATCAAAGGAATGAATAAAATGCTGGCTGTACTTCTTCTTTCAGCAAGCATGATTTTGGCAACAGGTACTACTGCTTTTGCTTATGTGGATGAGAATGCAGAGGCGACCCAGACCGAAGCTGCAAAAATAGAGAAAGCTGAAAAAGAAGAAACGGTCATTGAGGAAAACACGACCGAGGAAGAAGCTCCTTTCTCCGTACCTGGCAATGGACAGGTTCAGGACGATATCACAAACAGTAAGAATAAAGAGTTCTTAACGATTACCACAAAGAATAACAATACTTTTTATTTGGTCATTGACCGATCAGCAACTGTTGACAACGTATATATGCTTTCCCAGATTGATGAAAATGATCTGAAGGAATTCTTAGAGGAAGATCAGACAACCTCCAGTGTGGTGGATGTGACTCCGAATATTGTGATTGATGAAAACACAAATACGGATCAGAACAACCAGACAGAAACGGAAGCTCCGGAAAAAGAAGAAAGTTCATCTAATCTTGGAGCACTGATTGCCATCTTTGCCGCAGCTGTCCTTGGAGTCGGTGGATATGGATACATGAAATTCATCAAGCCAAAAAAGGATGAAGACGATGGTGATGAGGAAGGCATCGAAATGATCGGGGAATCAGATGAACTTGAGGACGAGGAATCAGAAGACTTCGATAATTAAAAACAATGTTACTGAGGGGATAGACAGTAACGTTTATATAGATTTTTGAGACCGGTTGCAGCTTTGTAGCCGGTCTTTTTGGAGGTAGAAACATGTATTTAGTGATTGCAGAAAAACCAAGTGTGGCAAGAAGCATTGCTCAGGTTTTGGGAGCAGACAAACGACAGGATGGATACCTGGAAGGCGATGACTGCATTGTCAGTTGGTGTCTGGGTCATCTTGCGGGGTATGCCTACCCCGAGAAATATGACGAACGTTACAAGAACTGGAATTTTGAGGATCTTCCAATCATTCCAGACCACTGGAAGTTGGAGGTTTCCAAGGATAAAAAGGATCAGTTCTACATTCTAAAAGGGCTGTTAAATCAGCCCGGTATCGACTATGTAGTCAATGCCTGTGATGCAGGACGTGAAGGAGAGCTAATCTTCAAACACGCCTATGACTTATCCAGGAGCAGACTTCCGGTGAAACGACTTTGGATCAGTTCTCTGGAGGATGCCGCTATCTTAGAAGGCTTTCAGAACTTAAGAGATGGCAAAGAATATGAAAATCTGGCCAATGCTGCCGTGTGCAGATCCCAAGCTGACTGGCTGATCGGTATGAACGCAACAAGAGCTTTCACTTCGAAATATTTTAAGAGGCTTACTGTTGGGCGTGTACAGACACCGACTTTGGCTATGTTGGTTGAACGTGATGAGCAAATCAAAAACTTCCAGAAGCAGAAATACTTCAATGTGGAATTGGATTGCGATGGTATGAAGGCAATCCGAGAAAAGCTGTTTGAGGAAGCAGAGGCAGACCTGTTGTTCCAAAAATGTGATGGCAAAGATGCCAGAGTTCTTTCCGTAACCGAAAAGGATAAACGCATCAAACCACCGAAGCTCTATGACCTGACTTCTCTGCAGAGAGATGCCAACCGTGTTTATGGAATGACTGCCAAGCAGACGTTAGAGGCTGCCCAGGCTCTGTATGAAGCAAAGCTTATCACTTATCCAAGAACAGATAGCCAGTATCTGACAGAGGATATGGAGAGCACCGGTCGAAGTGTGATTCGCAGAATTCATGAAGTCTATCAGGTACTTGGTCCTTTCGAGGAACCAGGGAATCCGGATATGAAGAAGGTCATGAACAATGCCAAGGTATCTGATCACCATGCCATTATTCCAACGATGGAACTGACTGGCAAGGTACTCTCAGATCTAAAGGAATCCGAAGAAAAGATTCTCTTTATGGTTGCTATCCGGCTCCTGGCAGCAACCGATGTGGAACATATCTATACAGAGATTCATGCCGATGTGCTCTGTGAGGATGAACACTTCGCTGCCAGTGGGAAAAAGATCAAACAACCGGGCTGGAAGATTTATGAGGAATGCTTCAAAAACAAGGAGCGTCTTGCCATGTATGAGATGGATGTATACGGCAAGGAAGAAATGCCGCCGGTAACAGAAGGAAAAACCTATTATCGGATCACTGCTGATAAGACGGAACATTTTACTTCTCCTCCGAAGGCATTCAATGAAGATCTGTTGCTTCATGCCATGGAAACTGCCGGTAACAAGGAATTTGATGAAGACACGGAGAAAAAGGGGCTTGGTACTCCTGCCACTCGTGCCGGAATCATTGAAAAACTTGTGGCAGATAAGTACATCGTGCGAAAGGGCAAAACACTCACTTCCACAGAGGATGGCAAGGCATTGATCAGCGTGATGCCAGAATGTTTGCAGTCTGCCAGCATGACTGCGGAATGGGAAAACCAGCTTTTGCAAATGGAAAAAGGTCAGATGGATCCGGAGGTATTCCTTCGCGGGATCAATAATCTGATATCCATGATCTTAAATGGTCTGGAAGCTCTTCCGTCAGAAGAAACCAGTCGATTTTCTTCTAAAAAGGTAATCGGTAATTGTCCATATTGCGGCAGACCGGTTTTTGAAGGAAAGAAGAATTTCTACTGTTCCAACAGAGAATGTGACTTCTCTCTTTGGAAAGAAAACCGCTATCTGGAAACCATGCAAAAGAGCATCGATGCAGCAACAGCAACAGTCCTTCTTGCCAACGGAAGAGTCCACATGAAGGACTTGTATTCCAGAAAGAAGGATATGTACTTTGCGGCAGATCTCATCGTGGAATTCAAAGATGGAAGGACAACCTTCTCTCTGGAATTCCCGAAGAAAAGTAACTCTAAGAAATAGTTTTTTGAAAGAACGAGGTAGTTTTTATGGATTTTAAATCATTTACAGAATCAATTCAGGATATGATCAAGGAATTTCTTCCTGGTGATTATAAGAATGCAAGCGTGGAGCTTGTAGAGCAGACAAAGCTCAATGAACAGTACACAGGTCTTGTTGTTCGTAAAGAAGGCCAGGTAGTAGTTCCAACTATCAATATGAACGCCCTGTATGAGGCATACGAGGCAGATCATATTTCCTTGGCCGAAGCTGTTGTAAAGGCGGCTTCGATGGCTCAGATGCAGCCTGATGGCATTGAAATCAATCCTGGCAACATTATGAACTATGATATCGCAAAGCATAATCTCTTTATCCGTGTAAGCAATGCGGAAATGAACCAGGAAACACTCCAGAATGTACCACATCAGATTCATGAGGACCTGGCCATTACGTATCACATTGCAGTAAGCATGGATGAGGAAAATGGTATGGCATCTACTTTGTTAAACAACAACATGTTGAAGTCCTACGGTATCACCCAGGAGCAGCTTCATGAAGATGCCATGAAAAATGCTCCAATCCTTATGCCTGCAACCGTAAGCTCTATGGCAGAAGTCATGAAGAAAATGATGATGTCAGATATGCTGGCTGCCGGTATGGATGAAGAAACAATGGAAGCCATGTTGGCGGATCTTCCTGCGGCGGAGGATGTGCCGATGACAGTGGTTTCTAATGAGCGTGGTCTTAACGGCGCTGCTTCTCTCTTTTATCCTGATCAGATGGATAAGGTAGCGGAAAAGATTGGTGGTGACTACTACATTCTTCCATCCTCTATTCATGAGCAGCTTGTGGTTCCGGATGATGGCAATATGTCCTCTGTGGATCTTGGCAACATGGTTCGTGAGGTCAATGCTACTCAGGTAAGTCCTGCAGAACGTCTTTCCGATGAAGTATATCATTATGATTCCAAAGACAAAGTGTTTGAGAAGGCTGCAACCTTTGAGGCACGTCAGAAGACAAAACAGCAGGAAATGGCAGGTCCTAAGAAAGAAGCTGCTATGGAAAATGCTGCCAAAGCACCTAAGAAACATAAGAGTAACGATATGTCTCTCTAATTTTCATGCCCCTGTTTGGTTCTTCCAGACAGGGGCCTTTTTTTGGAGGTAAACAATGCAGGAAAACGAAACAATCACATTCGAGGATTTAAAGAAAACAATTGAAGAAATGGGATCGGATGAATTTATCATCGAGGTTCCTTTG
>JAEDDO010000083.1 GCA_016298055.1 Frisingicoccus sp. | reverse complement strand
ACCCTGGTATCATTTTAATACAAAAATGCTCGAATTACCATAGGGGAATAAAAAAAGCACCAGAAAAATTCTGGTGCTTTTTTCGGGTTGGACTATTCAAAAATAGTTACAGCCTGTAGGGGAATCGAACCCCTGTTTCCGCCGTGAGAGGGCGGCGTCTTGACCGCTTGACCAACAGGCCTCATTGCTTTGTTATTATATACCAGTTAAAAAAATAAATCAAGACCTTTTTTAAAAAAATCTTGATTTATTTTTTGAATTTTACATGTTTTTCTTAATTTTTAAAATATTCTGTCCGTCTTTGTACTCGTAGGTGATATCATCCATGCTTTTTTTCACAAGAAAAATTCCCAGACCACCGATATTTCTCTCATCGGCAGATAGGCTCGTGTCCGGATCTTTTGTTGCCAGCGGATCATAAGGGATGCCTTGATCAATAAACGTAATGATAACAGCCGCAGGATTTTCGACGACTTCGACAGAAACCGTGACAGGTCCTTTATCCGGTCTGTAGGCGTAAAATGCAATGTTGCTGAAAAGTTCGTCGATCGCTATATTGATCTGCATCATAGCCTTCATTGGACAATCCATAGATTCCAGATGTTCATCGACGAATTCGGTTACGATATTGACATTTTCAATAGATGCTTCAGTTGTGATTTTTTTCATACTCGGGACCTCCCTTATATTTCAGTGATAGCATTGTAATATCATCAAATTGAGGAGCCGTTCCGACAAAACGATCGATATCGGAGCGAATCATACGGCAAAGAGTTTCACAATCTGCATTGCGTATACTGTTCATGAAATTCTGAAGCCGTTCCTCACTGTATAATGCGTCATATTTGTCTGTTGCTTCTGTCACACCGTCTGTGTAGAGAAAAATCTCATCACCCGGTTCCAGCTGAAATTCATTTTTTTTGTAACGAACCCCTTCCATTCCGCCAAGGACAAATCCAGGACGTGTTTTCAAATATTCAAAATTACCGTTTTTCTTTCGTACAAGCGGCGGATTATGTCCCGCATTGGCATATTCGATAATACCGGTTTCAAGATTAAGTATACCCATCCAGCCTGTGACAAACATTTCCGCATCATTGTTTTCACAAAGCTTTTTGTTTGACAGCGTAAATACATCATTCACAGGATTTCCAGCCTCTGCAAGACTTTTTATAACGGTTTTCGCCCGCATCATAAATAAAGCAGCCGGTATGCCTTTGCCGGAAACGTCAGCGATCAGGAAAGCAAGGTGTTTATCTCCCAGCATATAAAAATCATAGAAATCGCCGCCGACTTCCTTTGCTGTATCCATCAGAGCATATATGTCAAATTCTTTCCGGTTCGGATAAGCAGGAAATACATTCGGAAGGGAGGAATACTGAATATCCTTTGCCAGTTTTAACTCCTGTTCCATTTTTTCGGAAGCTTCGTCAATATAATGTTTTAAAGTAACAACGGTTGCATTGATTGAATCCGATAAAACGACAAATTCCGCATTATTTCGCACATTGACAATCACATCGAGATCTCCTTCGGTAATCTGTTTAAGGGATTGATTAATCTTTTCCAGATTATCACCGATCAGATGTTTGATCAAAAAGGAAATAAGGATAAATAAAATACCGTAAATAACTGTCTGCATGAAAAAAGTAATATAAGATGAAACTTCTCTGGAGAAAAGAGCTTCAGCCTGCGGCATAACACCTATGATGTAATAGCCTTCAGCGGCATCGTATGTATAAATCGATGGTTCATCATGGATTCTGGAAAGAGAATAATCCAGTTGCTGCGAATTTTCATCCAGCAGCGTTTCCACGTTGATTCCGATATCCTCTAAAGTATGTGTGACGTTATCATTTGAATGACGGTCACTGAGGATGATATAATTTTTATCCGCAATAATTATACATCCGTCTTCTCCGATACGGCGGTTTTTCGTTATGCCGACAAGTTGTCCGCTGATATCTTCCTGAAGGCGTTTTCCGTCATAGGCTACCTGGACAAATCCTCCGTCTTCCAGTACAACACCGGCATATTTTCTGAACATGGTCTCATCGGATGAAATCGGACCATATTCCTGAACATATTCGTTTGTTTTACCGTCAAGAAGAACAAGAAATTCGGCAGATTGACTTCCGGAAGCCATGTTATAGCCTTTAAATGAAAGGTTTGAAGAAAGGACAATAATGCCTTCGGAATTAACAATATTGATCTCTGCCACATTATATTGTTTACAGAGCCTTGCGATATCATCAAAGGATGGTGAATCAAGGTTGCTTAATGCACGTGCAATACTCTCTGTAGTGCGAAGCAGATTTTTATCGGATGCTGCGTTAATATCATCCTTGACATCCTGTATGTTCAAATTCAGTTGTTCGATCGTGTTGTTCAGAGACAGGCTGGTCTGGAGTCTCCAGGACAAGCCTGTCGCTGCAAGGCAGGATACAACGACACAGACAGATAACCATCGGGAGAAATTTTCTGCAAGCTTTATTCGTCCCGTCTTGTTATTCTGTTTTTCATTTCCATAAGGTGACAGCAATAAAGCGGTTATTGTAACCGACAGGGTATTAAACACGACCATTGGGATGGTGCAGAGTTGAACATATGTAAATGCTGTATTCACATCGGATGAGTTTGTCAGGAAAATGAGCATCATATGAAAAATCTCTAAAATAGTAGTCGCAGCTGCTCCGTGGTACCATATCGGTTTGGAATTTTCAAATAAATATTTTCTGAGAAAACCACTTAAGATACCGGCAACGATCGTTGCGATCGAACAGGCCAGCCGTGTATAATAGGCAGCTCCCCAATAGACAGCAAAGTATCTTCCGACTCCTCCAATTAAACCGGCAATGACACCAGCAGGTGCACCAAAAAACAGACCGGCACAGATGGGTGCCGCATCCCGGACATTGATCATGGCATTTCCGAGATGAATGCTGATTTCTGTACTGATCATTGCCAGACATCCGAAAATAACACCAACAATGATCTGCCATGTCTTATAGGATATCTCTTTTTGTTGTTCAGAGAGATAAAGATTAATTCTTGCCAGTACAACAGAAACAATAACAGGAAGTGCCGTTGCAAGACACAATCTGAGAATGACCATTATATTATCCCCCTTTAATTCATGATAAACCATTGGGGACGGAGTTTTTGGCTGTGCCAAAAACTCCGTCCCCAATGGCTTTAGCGTGGAGCTGAGGGGAATCGAACCCCTGTCCGAAGGCACATCCGCCCAGGCATCTCCCATCACAGTCCTTCTATGAGAATTCCCTCCATCAGATGCCGAAGGACAGGCTTCTGATATCGGTAGCTTCATAAATCTTCTGATACCTCAAAGCTTTGGTATCAGAGGGCCTCACAAATTCGATGCCAGATCCTCAGACAGTGAGCGATCTGAGGCTGACAAGCTGCGATTAGGCAGCTAAAGCGTATTCGTTTTTAGCTTTTATATTTAAGTTCCAGGTTATAACGCAGTCCCGGAGTCTGCGGATGGCTTCCCAAACTTCCACACCCCCGTCGAAACCAGTACAACCCCTTATAAGTTGATGGTTCAGACGAATACTGTCATTTAATAATACTTAAAAAAAGTTAAAATGTCAATAGAGATTTTAATACAGATTTTTAACTTTGAAATCTCTTTCTGCTTCTCTTCTCTGATCCTTTTTAGCGATCGTATCCCGCTTGTCATAGAGTTTTTTACCTCTTGCAAGACCGATCTCGACTTTTGCAAGGCTGTCTTTAAAATAAACTTTTAACGGCACAAGGGTATAACCTTTTTGTGCCACCTGTCCCATGATTTTGCGGATTTCATATTTATGGAGAAGCAGCTTTCGTGTGCGGAGCGGGTCCTTGTTGAAAATATTTCCTTTTTCGTAAGGACTGATATGCATCTGATAGACAAACATCTCCTCACCGTCCGGACGAACAAAAGCTTCTTTGATACTGCATTTTCCCATTCGAAGAGACTTGACTTCGGTACCGTGTAAGGCAATGCCCGCTTCATAGGTATCTTCAATAAAATAGTCATGATAGGCTTTTTTATTGTTGGCAACAAGTTTCATACCGGATTTCCCCATTTTGTTCACCCCCTTTTATGTCCATTCTACATCATCTGCCAGTAAAAAATCAACTGTTCGGGTGACTTTATCCGCATCGGCAATGTAAATTTTTATTTTTTGGCCCAGGCGGAATGTGTTGCGGGTCATCTCTCCCACCAGCTCATATTTATTTTCATCAAAAATATAATAGTCGTTCATGTTCTGAAGGCGGATCATTCCTTCACATGTATTCGGAAGTTCCACATACATTCCCCAGTTGGTGATACCGGATATGACACCTTCATGATATTCGCCCACATGTCTGGACATGTATTCAACTTTTTTCAGCTTATCGACTTCTCGCTCAGCCTCATCGGCACGACTTTCGCACTGGCTTGTCGCTGTGGCCACATCCGGAAGAATATGGCGGTAATGTTCTTCCCGCTTTTTATCCCATGCTCCGCTTAATGTTTCCTTGATAATCCGGTGAATCTGAAGATCCGGATAACGGCGGATCGGTGATGTAAAATGGGTATAGTATTTCACCGCAAGTCCGAAATGACCGGAATTTTCTGTTGTATACTTGGCACGCATCATTGATCGCAGGACAAGACGGCTGATCATGGCTTCTTCCGGTGTCCCTTCAATATTTCCAAGAAGCTTCTGGAATTCTTTCGGATGCACTTCGCCCGACTTTAATTTGAGATAATAGCCGAAATTTTTAAGAAAAAGTGTCAGCTTATGAATACGGTCTGCGTCCGGTGTTTCATGTGTCCGGTACAGAAAAGGAATTTCCTGCCAGAAATAGTCTTCCGCAATCGTTTCGTTGGCTGCCAGCATAAAATCTTCAATGATCTTTGTCGCCGTGTTTCGCTCATAAGGCATGACATCCACTGCTCTTCCTTTTTTATCCAGAATGATTTTGGATTCAGGAAAATCAAAATCAATACCGCCACGCACCTTTCGCTTCTCTCTCAGTTTGTCGGCGGCTTCTGCCATCGTTTCAAACATTGGGACAAAATCTTTATATTCAGAAATGGTATCCGCATTTTTATCTTCTAATATCTGTTTGACTGCCGTATAGGTCATTCTGCGGTCCACATGGATAACGGTAGGGGCAATCTCATGATTTAAGATCGTTCCCTTTTCATCAATTTCCATAATACAACTCAGTGCAAGGCGGTCAACGCCTGCATTTAATGAACAGATGCCGTTTGACAGCTTGTGAGGGAGCATCGGTATGACTCTGTCTGTCAGGTAAACACTGGTTCCCCTCTTTAAAGCTTCTTTGTCCAGGGGCGAACCCTCCGTCACATAATGGCTGACATCTGCGATATGGACGCCAAGAATATAATGGTCATCCTCTGTTTTTTTGATTGTAATCGCGTCGTCAAGATCCTTTGCCTCCTCGCCGTCAATGGTGACGGTCTGCCAGTTCCGGATATCCTTTCGTCCTGCATATTCTTCCGGAAGAACTTCCTCCGGAATATTTGCCACCTGGTTCATCACATCTTCCGGAAACTGTTCCGGCAAATGATAAGCGCGTACAATAGAAAGAATGTCGACTCCCGGATCATTTAAATGTCCCAGGATCTCCACGATCTCCCCCTCAGGGTTCTTTCTGCCATTTCCGTAATCCGTGATGTGCACGACGACTTTGTGACCGTTGACAGCACCCATCGTATGATTTTTATCAATAAAAATATCTCTGGCAATCTTTAAATTATCCGGAACAACAAAACCGTAGTTTTTGCTTTTTTCGAAAATACCTACGACGAAATCGTTGGCCCTCTCAATAATATTGACAATAACAGCTTCGCTGCGTCTTCCCGATCTGGAATCAAATATTTTCTTGATCGCCACTTTATCCCCGTTGAGGGCTGTCATCACATTCTCTTCCGATATATAAAAATCATCTTCAATACCATCTACGTGAACAAATCCAAAACCGCGTGTATTTCCGATAAAGGTTCCTTCAAGGAGATCCGGATCTGCAATTTTATATCGGCCTTTATCGTCCAGATCGATCTGTCTCTCTGAAATGAGCTGATCAAGAACGAGCTTTAATTCTTCACGATCCCGTCTCGGCACACCGAGTATACTGCACATTTCTTTTAACTTCATCGGGCGATATCGGGCGTCTTTCATAAATTCAAGGATAAGATTCTTTCTGGCTTCATATATTTCTGTATGCATGTTCTGACCTCCTTTACTCAAGACATACATCTTTTTTCTTTTCGAAAGAAAAAGATAACACTCCTTTAGAAAGAGTGTTATCCTCAAATGCAAATTCTATTCTACCAATTCATGTTCAAAACAATAGTCATAATAAGGAAAAGAACGCCTAAAACAGCTGTCCCCTTCACAAGCTTACCTTCTCTGGAACGGCCCTTATTCTTACCCCAGTAAGTGTCTGCCATGCCGCTGACAGTTCCGGTAAGGCCGGATGACTTACTTTCCTGAGACATAACTAATACAACTAATGCAATGCACACTATTATAAAAATAACAGTTAAGATGGTTCTCAGCACTGTTCAATACACCTCCTAAATCACTCAGTGTATTTTATCATATTTAAAATCAATAGTAAATAGCTTTATTCACTTATTTTACAACAAGGTTAATAATTTTGCCTTTAATGTAAATTTCTTTGACCAGACGTTTCTCTGCAATAGCTCTTGCGACGGATGGGATCTCTTTTGCTTTTGCAAGTGCAGATTCCTGATCTTCATCAACAGCCAATGTCACAGTTCCTTTAACTTTACCGTTGACCTGAACACCGATCTCGATCGTATCTTCTTTAACGGCAGCTTCGTCCCATGTCGGCCATGGCTCATAGGCAATTGTATCTTCGTGACCGAAAATGGACCATAATTCTTCGCCGATGTGCGGGCAGATACAGGAGAACATCTTGATAAAGCCTTCTGCATATTCCTTCGGACAGCTTTCTGTGCGGTAAACCTGGTTGACAAAGATCATCAGCTGGCTGATGGCTGTGTTAAATCCAAGTACTTCAAAATCTGTTGTAACTTTTTTTACTGTCTGGTGATAAACACGTGTCAGTTCGTCTTTTTTAGCATCAGAAATATGTTCCGGTTCAGTAAAGAACTTCCATACACGAGTAATGAAACGTTTTGCACCTTCAACACCCTGATCGCTCCATGGCTTGGATGCTTCAAGAGGTCCCATGAACATCTCGTAAAGTCTTAATGTATCTGCGCCGTAATCTCTGACAATATCACTTGGATTTACAACGAATTCAGGGAAACGTTTTCCCATCTTGATACCGTTTGCTCCAAGAATCATTCCCTGATGAACAAGTTTTTTGAACGGTTCTTTGACAGGGCTTAAACCTTTATTGTACAGATAGTGATTCCAGATTCTTGAATACATCAGATGACCGACCGCATGTTCCGGTCCTCCGATATATAAGTCAACCGGCATCCAGTGTTTCAACAGCTCCTGATTTGCAAATTCTTTGTCATTATCCGGATCGATATAACGCAGATAATACCAGCTGGAACCGGCACTTCCAGGCATTGTGGAAGTTTCACGTTTTCCTTTGATACCGTCTTTGTCATACTGCTTCCATTCGACAGCATTTTCAAGAGGCGCCTGTCCGTTTTTGCCCTTATAATCTTCAAGCTCAGGAAGGATCAACGGAAGTTCTTCGTCTGCAAGAACATGGATCTTTCCGTCTTCTTCGTAAACGATCGGAACAGGTTCGCCCCAGTATCTTTGTCTTGCGAAAATCCATTCACGGAAATGATAGTTGACTTTTCTGCGGGCAATTCCCATACCCACAAGTTTATCTGTAATGGCTGTTTTGGCTTCTTCCACTGTGAGACCTGTAAATTCTTCAGAATTCATCAGTTTGCAGCCTTTTCCAAGGTAGCCCTGTTTTTCAAATGCTTTTTCACTTACATCTGCGCCGTCGATAACCTGGATCATCGGGATATTGTGAACGATGGCGTAGTCAAAGTCTCTCTGGTCATGGGAAGGAACGGCCATAACAGCACCGGTTCCGTAACTAGCCAAAACAAAGTCACCGATGTAGAGCGGAACTTCTTTGCCGT
>JAEDDO010000082.1 GCA_016298055.1 Frisingicoccus sp. | reverse complement strand
TATTTCCAGGTCTCGTGCCAGACTGGACGGTTTACAGGAAATATAGACCATCTTTGGCACACCATAACGAATGATCTTTTCCAATGCCTTCGGGTGGATACCGTCTCTCGGCGGATCAAGCACGATGAAATCCGGTTTTTCTTCCACATCATCAATAACTTTCAGCACATCTCCAGCGATAAATTCGCAGTTATCTAACTGATTCAAAACAGCATTCTCCTTTGCCGCCTCCACAGCTTCCTCGACGATCTCAACGCCGATCACTTTTTTTGACACATCGGCAAGAATCTGAGCAATGGTACCTGTCCCGCTGTACAGATCAAAGACAGTCATATCTTTTGTATTTCCGATATATTCTCTTGCCGCCGAATAGAGAACCTCAGCCCCGAGAGAATTTGTCTGGAAAAATGAAAATGGTGTGATTTTAAATTTTAACCCAAGAATTGTCTCGTAAAAATAATCATGTCCATATAAAATTCGACTCGCATCACTCTGAACAACATCTGCCAGTGAGTCGTTAATAATATGGAGAATACCTCTGATTTCCCCTTCCAGTTCAAGTTGGAGCAGCCGGTCTGCCATCGGTGTAAAGTCATGTTCTGTCTGACCGGATGTCACAATGTTTACGAGAATCTCTCCGGTTGTCTGAGCCCGACGCACAAGAAGGTGTCTTAAATAGCCTTCATGGCTCATTTTGTGATAATATGACAGCTTCTGTTCATGACAGTAGTCCAAAACACAAGAAAGGATTTTCGTGAAATCCTCATGAACGATCTTACAGTCGGAACATGTCAGTACATCGTAAGTACTTCCTTTTTTATGAAGTCCAAGGGTTAACGGACCATCCTTTACCGCATCTCCAAAGGAAAATTCCATTTTATTGCGATAAGCAAATTCCATAGGGCTTCCCTGAATACCTTCAAAAAGATAATCTGCCTGTCCCGGATTACCTGCCACAACCTGTCCGCTGTTAATCAATGCGCCATCGATCAGTGCCTTTACCTGATCCGCCTTCATCGCCAGCTGACTTTCATAGGACATGGTCTGGTACATGCAGCCGCCGCAGGCAGGAAATTGTGTGCACACCGGCTCTCTTGTCTCTTTATCAGACTTTTCAAGAACCTCCAGAAGACGGCCTTCACAACGATTTTTTCTTTTTTTATTTATCTGAAAACGAACCTTCTGTCCCGGCATGCCGTTTTTCACAATGACACGGGTCGGCTCAGCCTCTGTTTCTTCCTGAACAAAAACAATTCCTTTATTTGGAAATTCAATCGATTCGATATATCCTTCGTAAATTTGTCCTTTTTTCATAATACCTCCATTATTTCCATTTTTATCATTCAAAAAGGGATGCTGAATCTTGATTCAACATCCCCATAGTTACGGTATCAATAATTATTCTTCTGAATCATCTTCCTCAGTTGTTTCATCGACGAAATCTTCAGATTCATCTTCGAAATCATCAAAGTCATCTTCAAAATCATCATCAAAATCGTCAAAGTCATCAAAATCATCCATGCTGTCTTTTGAAAGATATTTATAAACAGCAAATGCAACAACTGCAAGAAGCACAACGCCAAGAACGATCATTCCTGCCATGCAGATCTTCTTCTTTTTATCTTCTTCATCTTTTTTATTCAGAATTTCGCCGACCTTAATCATGCTCTTCAATTCATCAAGTTTAACTGAGTTCATCATATCCTCAAATCTACTCATTCTGCTCCACCCTTTCGCAACATTATTTGAATATAGTATACCACTGTTACATGAAAAATACCATTACAATTTTGTAAAATTTAATCCGTCAGCTTTAACTTTGCAAAACTTGCAAACATCTTTTTAACACCGGATTTGTCAAAATCAACTGTAACTTCATAGTCCTTTCCGCCATCGGAAATGTTGATGACTGTGCCCACGCCGAACTTAATATGACGCACTCTGTCCCCGACAGTATAATCGAGGGCTGTAGCCTTCTGGACCTGAAATACCTTCCCGTAAGATGTCATTGTTTTCGGCTGTCTTATAACAGACTCCGACGGTCTTTGTATTCTCTGATCCTTTCTTTCCTTCTCAGGCATCCGACCTTTATAGAAGAGATCCGGTGTGATTTCCCTGACAAATCGGGACGGTTTATTAAACTGGGTTGAACCGCGAACCATACGCGTCTTCGCAAAGGTCATTGTCAATTTCTTTTTCGCACGCGTAATACCTACATAGCACAGTCTGCGCTCTTCTTCAATCTCATCCGGTTCATCACTGACAATCGTCATATAACTCGGGAAAAGACCGTCTTCCATGCCGCACATATAAACATAAGGAAATTCCAGACCTTTGGCGCTGTGCAGTGTCATGAGCATAACATAGTCTTCATTTTCGTCAAGACTGTCAATATCGGAAACTAAAGCCACATTTTCAAGGAATCCGCTTAATGTCGGTTCTTCCTCCGTTTCCTCATAGTCCACAATTTTATTCATCAGCTCATCGATATTTTCGATTCGAGCCTCAGCCTGCTCCTCAAATTCTTCTTCAAGTGCCTTAATATAACCGGTCTCCTCGAGAATGTTTGTAAAGAGTTCGGCCAGTGTAATATACTCACTCTGTGCTCTGAAAACTTCGATCATATTGACAAAACCTTTAATTTTGTCCGCCGTTCGTCCAAGTTTCGGAATGTCATCACAGCACTCCAGTGCATCAAAAAGACTCATATCCCGGGCTTCACCGTATTCCATTACTTTATTGATCGATGCCGCCCCAATTCCCCGCTTCGGCACATTGATAATACGCTGCACGGCCAGATCATCCCTGCCATTATCAATCGTTTTCAAATAGGCAAGAATATCTTTAATCTCTTTACGCTGATAGAAGTTTACACCGCCGACAATCTTATAAGGAATGTTTTTTTCTACAAATTTTTCTTCCAGAACACGGGACTGGGCATTTGTCCGATAGAGAATCGCATAGTCATTGTAATGAGACTTCCCTGAAGATACTTCCCGTCCAATTTCATTGACTACCTGAAAAGCTTCATCGTACTCATTCTGATACTGGTTGAAGACGATCTTTTCACCGGTTTCATTGGCTGTCCAGAGGGTTTTCTCTTTACGCCCCTTATTATGACAAATAACCGAATTGGCCGCATTTAAAATATTCTTTGTGGAACGATAATTCTGCTCCAGCTTAATAACTTTTGCATCAGGAAATTCTTTTTCGAAATTTAAAATATTATAAATATTCGCCCCACGGAATTTATAAATCGACTGATCATCATCACCTACAACACACAGATTGCGATATTTTCCTGCCAGAAGGCTGACCAGTCGGAACTGGACCGTATTGGTATCCTGATATTCATCCACCATAATATATTTAAACCGTTCCTGATAATAATTCCGTACATCCTCATTTGCCCGCAGCAGCTCGACGGTCTTTACAAGGAGATCATCAAAATCCATGGCATTATTTTTATATAATACCTTTTCATATTCTGCGTACACATCTCCAATGCGCTTTTTACTGTAATCTCCCGCCGCATTTAAAATGTAGGCCTTTGCATCGATCATTTCATTTTTTGCCGAAGAGATTGCCGAAAGCAATGTGCGCTCTTTATGTATCTTCGTGTCAATGTTCAATCGTTTGCATATATCTTTGATCACATGTTTCTGGTCATCCGTATCATAAATAACAAAATTTCTGTCATATCCCAAATAATCCGCAAAACGACGCAGAATTCTCACACATGCAGAATGGAAAGTGCTGACCCATATCTGCTCTGACCCGAAGCCGACAATCTGATCCACTCTCTCCCGCATCTCACCGGCCGCTTTATTTGTAAATGTAATGGCCAGAATATTCCACGGATTCACTCCCTGCTCATCAATTAAATAAGCGATCCTGTGCGTCAGCACACGTGTCTTTCCGGATCCTGCTCCCGCAAGAATGAGAAGCGGTCCCTGGGTGCTGTAGACAGCTTCCTGCTGCATTGGATTTAACATTTCATATATATTCATCTTTTCTCATACCTCGAATTTACTCAACCACGACAGGAACCGGCTGGTCCCCCTCAATAGAATCTTCTGTAACTTTACAGTCAAAAGCCAGAATCTCCACCCCCGCATCCTTCGCCTCTTTCAATACCCTGGCAAATTCAGGATGGTTTTCTTTATTTGGCTCAAAATAGGAAATCCCCTTCATCTGGATGACAAACACAATGCTGGCCAGAAATCCCTGTTTTTTTGCTTCTATCAGTTCCCGGATGTGCTTGATCCCTCTCTCTGTCGGTGCATCAGGAAATCGGGCCGCACCCCCTGCTTCCAAAGTAACGCCTTTTACCTCAATAAAATGCTTCTGTTCCCCATGTTCCACATAGAGATCGAATCTTGAATTTCCAAAAGTCTTTTCTCTGCGGATATAGGTTACATCAGAAAAGAGACGGCCCGAGCGGACCATCTCCTCAACAATTTGATTCGGTGCTGCAGAGTCAACATTGACCCACTGTTCCTTCTTGCGGACACACACAAGGGAAAATCGGGTTTTCCGCTCCGGATTGGAAGCCGGTTCTAAAAGCACCGGTACATTCTCCACAAACAATTCTTTCAGTCGGCCTGTATTGCGCACGTGAACTGCTTCACATTGCCCGTTCACCATGACTTCCGCAATAAATCGATTACGGCGACGGACAAATCTGCCCTCCGTCATAGACTGATATTTCATAACGTCAACCAACGGAACCGATCACAATATTATTCCAGATCGGATCGTCTGTAACCGTGTATTCACCTTTCCATCCTTCATACATTTCTTCAAAAGCTCTTGCTAAAGCTTCATCGGATGTATCCTCTGCCGTCTCGGCCAGCTTGTCCAGAGCAGCATTATAAACTTTTGTGGACAGAGCCTGCTTTTCTTTCATGATGCGGACGCCCTCTTCTGTCAGAGCAAAATCCTGACAAATAGCCGCACCCAGATCATTAATATATGTTTTTGCCTCATCCGCACACTGCTGTTTTTCTTCGTCCGTCAAAGACACTCCGTAGTCTCCTGCTTTGCTGTTGATGATCTCTGTACGCACAAGCCCTTCATGAAGCTGTACTTTCGCATATTCATGAAGTTTCGTTCCATCCTCCATATCCCGGTTCCATGGTGACTCACCATACTGAGATGTATAGAAATCTCTGAGCTGATAGAGATATACGTTCACTTCTCTCATCGTAACTGTCTGATCGTTAACTTTTATGACTGCAATATCCATCTCCTCCGTCGGCACCGGATCATCCGGTGTTGAAGGATCAAAGCTCTCTTCCTTTGTCTCTGTCTGTGCCTGTGTCTCTATAATCTGAGACGTTTCTTTTGTTTCTGTTCCTGTTTTTTTATTGAGCATCGTCATTACTGATATAGCAGCAATGACACCGATAATGATACCGCCAATAAGAAGTATCACCATCAATCCTGTTTTATTTTTCTTTTTAGCCATATTTTTCTCCTTTCTCATGTTTTGCAGATATCAAATCCCACATACACATTCTTACATAAAATGTATTCAGTTTTACACCTGATATCGTAACATTATAACACACTTTTTAAATTTCGCATACTATGAATATATAAGCCTTTGGCTTTTATGAAGGAGGATACCATGAAACCTTTGCTGGATGTCCAAAATGTCAGTTACACTTATCATACAGTTTCAGGAGAAACTAAGGCATTGGATCGTCTTTCCTTCCAGGTTCATTTTAATGAATTTCTAGGTATTGTTGGACCAAGCGGCTGCGGTAAATCTACAATTCTTTCTTTGATCTTCGGATTAATTTCACCGGAAGCCGGCACCATAACCATTCACGATGCTCTTTGCAATCATCATGCCATGCCTATCGGTTATATGCTTCAGAAAGATCATCTTCTGGAATGGCGGACAATTTATGAAAATGTACTTCTTGGTCTGGAAATAAATCATCAATTGACACCTGCACGGATAAAGGCCGTCCACCAAATGCTCAATGATTATGGTCTGGAACATTTTAAAAGTGCCCATCCATCCCAGCTTTCCGGAGGAATGCGCCAGCGCGCGGCTCTCATCCGCACCCTCGCCTTAAATCCCGGACTTTTACTGCTGGATGAGCCATTTTCTGCCTTAGATTATCAAACACGCCTGAATGTTTCTGAGGATATCTACACGATTCTCAGAAAAAAACACAAAAGTGCCATCCTGGTTACCCATGATATTGCCGAAGCGATCAGCTTCTGTGATCGGATCCTTGTCATGACCCATCGGCCGGGCACTGTAAAAGAAGTCGTTTCCATTGAATTGTCTCTCAAAGAAAAAACACCTTTAAAAGCCCGGTCTGCCAAAGAATTTCAGGATTATTTTAATCGATTGTGGGGTGATCTCAATGACTGAACCCACCATTTCCAGCCAAAAAGCTTACCTTGATCAACTCAAACGCCGAAAAAAGCAGATTTTGTTTTCTCAAATCTTTATCTGTTTTTTATTTATTTTTCTCTGGGAACTCGGGACACGCGTGGGATGGCTCAATGATTTTATTTTCAGCAGTCCGTCCCGGATCCTTTTCACTTTCGTACACATGGCTTCCGACGGCACCATTTTTTATCATATCGGCATTACTCTGTTCGAAACCTTTTTAAGCTTTTTTATTGTTCTTGCCGCCGGTATTTTTCTGTCAATCCTTCTCTGGTGGAACAGAACCGTCGCCGCCGTACTGGAACCTTACCTGATCACCTTAAACAGCCTGCCAAAAACTGCGTTAGCTCCCATTTTCATTGTGTGGCTTGGCAACAACATGAAAACCATCATTGTCTGCGCTGTATCTCTTGCGATTTTCAGTACAGTCATTAACCTGACCACCAGTTTTATCCAGACAGACCCGGATAAACTGCTCCTGATACGGACTCTTGGCGGCAATCGTAAGGATATGCTGAAAAAAGTTATTATCCCCGGCAGTATTCCGAATATCATCAGCAACATGAAGGTCAATATCGGCCTGTGCCTTGTCGGCGTGATCATCGGCGAATTTCTTTCCGCCAATGCCGGCCTCGGCTATCTCATCGTCTACGGAAGCCAGGTCTTCAAACTGGATTGGGTACTCATGTCCATCGTCATCCTGTGCGTAATTGCCACCGCCCTATACGGCTTTCTCGGACTCATCGAGAAACTGATATCCAGGGAACAGGCTAGACACCCATCAGATTAACAAGATAATATCACAATAAGCAAAAGCGTGACGCATGTCACGCTTTTGCGGGAATTGTCTAGTGGACAGGTTCGTGGCCACCCCTATCTGCGCAGCACCGTCGCATCAACCATGTCCAAAGATGAAGCTGCCATAAGAAGTTCACTCTGAACACAAAAGATATCACAGGCTGTCACCACATAATCTATGATCATATCCAACCCAATGGCAAGTGCTATTCCCTGCATCGGGATACCCAACTGGGTAAACAATATCGTAAAACATGATAAGGCTCCTCCCGCAATCGGAGGAACAGCAATGGAAAGGATTCCTGAAACAAATACGGCAATGACAAGCCACGCCGGAGTAATATCTACTGAATAACTGGATCCGATACACATAGCCGCCACAAGAAATTCCACAGCCCCCAACGGCATATAAATAACCTGTCCTAAAGGTATGCCAAAATTGACGATCTGGCCATCAATACCCAATTCATTTCGACATATATCCACATTTTTACTAAAGGCTGCCGTTGACGATGCGGTTGACAGGGCGATCAGGAAACTCGGCATTACTTTTTTAAAGAAACCGAATAGAGATATTTTATATTTTCTTGATATCAAAATACCATATAAAAGCATTCCGACGATTCCGATGCCAATACAAATGAGAATCTGCTTTCCCATAAGCCCGATATTTTTAATCATTCCGGACAAAAATAAATTTAGTATAGAAATACCAACCAATAAGGGCATTAATTTGCTGATTCCAACCATGATAAACTGGATGACCACATGAAGTTCATTTAGAACATTTTTCAATGAAGGAACAGATTTTTCCAAAATAAGCACTGTTACCCCAAATATACATGCCATAAATATAATCTGAAGCGCATTTCCCGTCTGAAAAGGAGATACAATGTCCGGCGGAATTGTATCAAGAATCATCTGATAAATTCTGGAAAAAACACTCA
>JAEDDO010000081.1 GCA_016298055.1 Frisingicoccus sp. | reverse complement strand
CCCGGACTAGATCCTTAGTCTAGCGCGTATGCCAATTCCGCCACAACTGCGTTTTGTTTTCTTGTTGCTCTCACAACGATGATTATCATACCACACGAAAAAATAAAATGCAAGAGCTTTTTTGAAAAAATTTAAATTTTTTTATTTTTTATAGTTTCTTTATACTTTCACAAAAGTTCAGAGACTTTTATTATAGATAAAAATGGTGTATAATAGAGGAACTGAAATGAAAGGAGTATAGATGATGAAAAGATTTTTGAAGACATTCAGTATTTTAACTATAACATGTCTTGTAATGGCTTCAGCAGCAGGATGTAAGGGAAAAACCCAGGAAACAAATGCATCGGGCAGCGTTGCTGTTAATGAGACAAAGAAAGAGACGCAGAAGGAGTCTGAGACGGAGAAAACAACGTCGACAGAGTCGGAGAGTACTCCGGAGACAAAACCATTCTTTGAGGAATCCAGACCGGCCATTGATGTGGAGATCCCGGATGATGTGGAAAATATGCGTCCGCTTCTGACCGGCCTTTGTAAGACAATGACCGGAGGTAAGACATATGATGGTTCAAACAGTGAATTTCTCTGGGAGAGCCTTTATGCCGCTATTAATGGAAGTGACTGGATACATCCGCAGATCCGTTTATCTGATGATGGAAGCGGCTATGTCGTTCCAGGCGGTGTTATGTCCGAATATGCTTCAGCAATGTTTGGAGGAAACGGTAATCTTCCGGACATTCCGGCATCCATGGGCGGTATTGAGTTTAATGGGGATATAGACAGCTATATCGTATACAGTTCAGACGGTTATTCCGGTTATATGGATATTACAGCAGTGAATGAGACAGCCGATGGCTATGAAGTTTCTGTGGCTTTTACGACAAAGAAAGGCAGTGTGGAAAACCATACATTTGCTTTGAGTAAAGGCGGAACAGGTTCATTCCCTTGCAGTATTACCGGAGTGATTGAATAAAGATTACATCGGGAGGTATTTATGAAGAAAATTGTGCGTACGGTGGTTATTACGCTTTTATTTGCATTCGTGTCCTTTTATTTTACACTGCCTGCACTTAATCTGCGTTCACCTTATTTTTACAGTTGGCTGCTGGAAGTGGCCGTTGTGTATATGATTGCATCTTTAATCGGTACATTTTCCATTAAAGATCTTAAAAACCGGACAGTTGATTTTGCCTTTTTAAAGAAAAATGCAAAATTAGGATTACTCATTGTCATTTTATGTATTGCAACTTTGGGAATCGGTCAGGTCGCATCCCACCAGTTTTTTCATGCCGGAGCTTACCAGAAGCTTATTCCGGTAGAAAATCGTGAATTTACGGAGGATATTGCGCAGGTATCGATGAAAGATGTTCCGATCGTTGATAAGGATTCAGCGATTCAGCTCGGAAATCGTAAGATTGGTGAGCTGGTCAATCTTATTTCCCAGTTTGAGGTAGATGAATACGACTATTCTTATACCCAGATCAATTATCGTGATACACCGACACGTGTTGCACCGCTGAGATACGGAAACATTATTAAATGGTTCAATAACCAGTCCAACGGTATTCCGGGATATATTTCTGTAAATATGACAACTCAGGATGTGGAACTTGTTCAGTTGGAAGAGGGCATCCGTTATTCACCGGGAGAATACTTTTTCCGTGATCTTGACAGACATCTCCGTTTTCAATATCCGACAAAGATTTTCGAAGATTATTCCTTTGAAGTGGATGATGACGGAAAACCATACTGGATCTGTCCGGTCATTAATTATACGATCGGTCTTTTCGGCGGTCGTGATGTAAAAGGCGTTGTTATTGTAAATGCATGCAACGGTGATTCGGAGTATTATGATATTCAGGATGTGCCTCAATGGGTAGACAGGGCTTATT
Organism: Frisingicoccus sp.; assembly: GCA_016298055.1. GTDB lineage: Bacteria > Bacillota > Clostridia > Lachnospirales > Lachnospiraceae > Frisingicoccus. Next base: position 6,373 of record JAEDDO010000081.1, on the reverse strand, counting down.
CTGCAGACATCATTGTAGAACAGATCAATTACTGGGGTAAATATAAAAATGGTTATATCAATACGATTTTCGGACAAAGAGATGTGTGCGTAACTTCGGGAGGCTATAATTACCTGGCTATTGATGATGACGTATGGCTTTATACGGGACTTACATCTGTCGGCAATGATGAGTCTAATATCGGTCTTGTTCTTGTTAACATGCGTACAAAGGAAGCGCGTTATTACATTGTTTCCGGTGCAACGGAATATTCGGCGATGGATTCGGCGGAAGGACAGGTTCAGAACCTGGCATATAAGGCTACATTCCCTGTACTTCTTAATATCGGAGGTCAGCCGACTTATCTTGTTTCACTGAAGGATAATGCCGGGCTTGTTAAGAAATTTGCATTTGTTAATGTAGAAAAATATCAACAGGTAGCTATCGGAGATACGCTGGATCAGGCATATGCGGTCTATGTGAAGCTTCTTTCTTCCGGACAGATCATTGATGCCTCGTCAATAAGTGAGATTACGGGAACGGTAACCCAGGTTGACACGGCAGTTAAAGACGGCAATACATATTTTTATGTTCAGCTGTCAAATTCTAAAAAGATTTTTGTAGCCTCCATTCAGCTGAATGATGTACTCGCTGTTTTGCAGCCGGAGGACAGAGTCACGATCGGCTATGTGGATTCAGACAGTGATTTTATTATGATGAATCAGATTGAAAGGAAATAAACGGCTATGAAGAAGGGCGATGTTTTCCTTATATGTATTGTTATTTGTCTGGCTGCCGCAGGATTTTTCTTCTGGTCTTTCAGAAGCACGGGAGAAGGGGGTACCCTGACTGTGACAGTTGACGGAAAAGTTTACGGAACTTACGATTTGTCAGAAGACCAGGAGGTTGAAATTGACGGGGAATGGGGATGTAATCGCTTTTCCATTAAAGACGGTACTGTGCGGATGATCGAGGCGGATTGTCCGGATCAGTATTGTGTAAACCATGCACCTGTCGATAAAGAAAATGAAACGATTATTTGTCTTCCTCATAAGCTTGTACTGGAGATTACGGATGGAGAAGAAAATAATGAGATTGATGCGTAAAGGATAAAATATGTCTAAAAAAGTTGCAATGGCCGGAATGTTTACCGCTCTGGCCATGATATTCAGTTATGTTGAAGTTCTTATACCGATCAACCTTGGAATTCCGGGAATGAAGCTGGGGCTTGCCAATCTCGTGGTTGTTGTTACCCTCTATACGATGGGAGTTCCAATGGCTTTTGCAGTTTCTATGATACGAATTATGCTTGTTTCAATGACTTTTGGAAGTTTTTCGGCCATGCTTTACAGTATGGCCGGAGGTATTTTAAGCTTCTGCGGGATGGCACTTTTGAAAAAAGTTCCAAATTTTTCAGTGATCGGTGTCAGTCTTTTGGGAGGTGTCCTTCACAATACAGGGCAGCTCCTTGTTGCCATGGCAGTCGTTGAGAATATAAATCTTATTGCCTACCTGCCGCCGCTTATGATTGCCGGTATGGTGACAGGTATACTGATCGGTATTGTATCCGCACAGGTCATTCCGAGAATAAAAAAGGTATTGCATTCGGGAGCCTGAAGGAAGCATTTCATGAAAAAACAAAAGAAATACTTTCTTAAGATCGGGGAATGTGATATGATACAGATTGAATGTTTAGAAAAAGCTTTAATGAGGAGTCGATAAAGATGGATAAGAAAGTCAGAACACGTTTTGCACCAAGTCCGACAGGACGTATGCATGTAGGAAATTTAAGAACAGCATTATATGCTTATCTGATTGCCAAACATGAGGGCGGCGATTTTCTTTTAAGAATTGAAGATACAGACCAGGAACGTTTTGTAGAAGGTGCGGTGGAGATCATTAACCGTACACTGGCAAAAACCGGTCTTATTCACGATGAAGGTCCGGATAAGGACGGCGGCTGCGGTCCGTATGTTCAGAGTGAACGTCAGGCAGCCGGTATCTATATGGAATATGCAAAGAAATTAGTTGAAAAAGGCGAGGCATATTATTGTTTCTGTGATAAAGAACGCCTCGAAAGTCTGAAACAGGAAGTAGCCGGCAAAGAAATTATGGTGTATGACAAGCATTGTCTCCATCTTTCTAAAGAAGAAGTTGAAGAAAAGCTTGCAGCCGGTGTGCCTTATGTTATTCGTCAGAATAACCCTACAGAGGGAACAACCACATTCCATGACGATATTTATGGAGACATCACTGTAGATAATGCAGAATTGGACGATATGGTACTGATCAAATCCGATGGTTACCCGACATATAATTTTGCCAATGTTGTCGATGATCATCTGATGGGAATCACTCATGTTGTCCGTGGAAACGAATATTTGTCTTCATCTCCGAAATATAACCGTCTGTATGAAGCTTTTGGCTGGGAAGTTCCTGTATATGTACACTGTCCGTTAATTACAGATGAAGCACATAAAAAATTAAGTAAACGAAGCGGTCATTCTTCTTTTGAAGATCTGCTTGAACAGGGATTCGTCACAGAAGCTATTGTGAATTATGTGGCTCTTTTGGGATGGAGTCCGGAAGATAACCGTGAAATCTTCAGTTTAGAGGAGCTTGTTGAGGCATTTGACTACCGTCACATGAGCAAATCTCCGGCTGTATTTGATATGAATAAGCTGAAATGGATGAACGGTGAATATATTAAAGCAATGGATTTTGATACTTTCTATGTTCAGGCACTTCCATACATCAAAGAGACCATCCATAAAGATGTGGATTATAAGAAGATTGCCGAGATGGTAAAAACACGTATCGAAATCTTCCCGGATATTCCTGCACTGATCGACTTCTTCGAGGAAGTACCGGAATATGATATCGCAATGTATACACATAAGAAGATGAAGACAAATGCAGAGACTTCGCTTGCTGTTTTAAAAGAAGTTCTTCCGGTTCTCGAGGCTCAGGAAGATTACAGCAATGACGCTCTCTATGGAAAGCTGGTTGAATTTGTCAAAGAAAAAGGCTATAAGAACGGTTATGTGATGTGGCCGATCCGTACCGCTGTTTCCGGCAAACAGATGACACCTGCCGGAGCAACAGAAATTATGGAAGTCATTGGCAAGGAAGAATCTATCCGAAGAATTCAGGCTGCCATTGAAAAATTAGAAGCATGCAAGTAGATTCTTCCCAGAAAAAAGCAATTGAACATGATCGGGGTCCGATGCTCGTACTTGCGGGCCCCGGTTCGGGAAAAACACTTGTGATTACCCGGAGAACACAATGGCTCATTGAAAAAGCCGGCGTGGCTCCGGGTAATATTCTTGTTGTAACATTTACCCGGGCAGCTGCCGGGGAGATGCGCAGCCGATTCGACCGGCTGATGGGAGGCCGTCATCTTCCGGTCAGCTTCGGTACATTTCATGCCGTATTTTTTACGATTCTTAAGTATGCATATCAGTACAAGGTTGAGAATATCCTTATGGAGAATGAAAAATATGATATTCTCAGGGATATTGTTCACCGGATTGATGTGGAGATGGATGATGAGAAGGATTTTCTTATGAATATTGCCGGAGATATCAGCAGGGTCAAAGGCGATATGATGTCTCTGGAACATTTTTATTCGGTCAACTGTTCAAAGGACGTATTTGATGAAATCTATAATGAATATAATAAAAAGCTTAAAAGAATGCGACGCATTGATTATGATGATATGCTGCTCCAGACATGGCAGCTTTTTAAAGAACGGCCGGATATTCTTCTGGCATGGCAAAAAAAATATCGTTATATTCTCATTGATGAATTTCAGGACATTAACCGGATACAATATGAGATTATAAGGCTTCTCGCAAAGCCGGAAAATAATCTTTTTGTCGTAGGTGATGATGATCAGTCCATCTACCGTTTCCGCGGCGCTAAACCGGAGATATTACTTGGATTTACAAAAGATTATCCGGAGGCTAAGCTTACGATACTGAATAAAAATTATCGTTCAACGGGTGCGATTGTAAACAGGGCTGCCCAGCTGATCGATCATAATGAACAGCGTTATAAGAAGGATTTTAAAGCTTTCAGAGAAAAGGGCGAAGAAGTGCTTGTGAAAGCATTTGTCAAGCCGGCGGATCAATATCTGAAAATGATTCGGGAAATTGTCGATCTTCATGAAAAGAGAGGCGTTCCGTGGGAGGAAATTGCAGTCATTTTCCGAACGAATCTTCAGATGGCGGGGCTGGTGGAACAATTGATGATGTACAATGTGCCTTTTGTCATGAAAGATTCGGTGCCGAATATATACGAACACTGGATTGCAAAAGATATATTTTCCTATATGAATCTTGCTTTTGGAGGAAACCGGCGTGAGGATTACTTAAGAGTCATCAATCGCCCGAACCGTTATATTTCCCGCGCCTATCTGGATGAAGATCCGGTAAATCTTTCGAATCTTAAGGATTATTATGAGAATAAAGAGTGGATGCTGGAACGTATCGAACAGTTGGAGTACGATCTCTATATGCTTGCCTCAATGGGACCCTATCCGGCAATTCAGTATATCCGTCATTCCATTGGCTATGATGCGTATTTAAAGGACTATGCGGCCTACAGAGGTATTAAAGCGGAAGATCTTTTAGAAGTGCTGGATGATCTGATGGATAAGAGCCATGCCCATTCTACATGGGAAGAATGGTTTCAGGCAATCGGTCAATATTCCGAGACACTGAAATTGAGGGCCAGACAGAAATTTGAGGAAAACGAGGGCATCCGCCTTCTGACAATGCACGGAGCAAAGGGATTGGAATACGATGTGGTTTACATTCCCGATGCGAATGACGGGATGACACCCCATAAAAAAGCATTGACAGCTTCTGAGCAGGAGGAGGAGCGTCGGATGTTTTATGTGGCCATGACCAGGGCGAAAAATGACCTGAGAGTCTATTTTACGAGAGAGCGTTATGGAAAACAGGCAGAAATGTCACCATTTGTTGGAGAATTTCTTGCTTTTTAAATGATTATCTGTTACAGTGAATGTGAGCGAAAAAACTCAAAAAGAAAGAAGAGGTAGAAATTATGGGAACATTTATTCCGGAAGAAAACGATACAATGACATTAAGCTTTGATGACGGCGCTGATATTGAATGTGCGGTCGTTGCTGTATTTCCAGCAGGAGGCAAAGACTATATCGCTTTACTTCCTTTAGAAGGACAGGGCGTTGACGAAGATGAAGTTTATATTTATCGTTTCATTGGTGCAGAGAATGAAGACGATGTGAAACTGGAAGACATCGATAACGATGAAGAGTGGGAGATGGTATCCGACGCATTCGATGAATTACTCGACAGTGAAGAATTTGATGAAATTTTTGAAGAAGAATAAGCAGGTGTCCACGGGAAAGATTTATGGACATCTATAGTCATCGAATCTCTCAGCCGTGAGGCTGAGAGATTTTTTCATTGTATGGGAAAGCTATGAATGCTTTCGGTGGTCATTACAGAGGAAAAAGTTTACAGAAAAGTGAAGAGACAGATTGTATGATAAGGGCATAAATAATATGGTGAACGAAAAGAGGATGAAAAATATGTTATCAGCAAGTATTAAAATCAGTGATATAAATTATGAGAAGACATTTCAGAATATTTTTCCGATGATTCGGGAGAACATAAAAACTACCGAATCTGACAATCTGGTCCTTCGTTTTTTTAAGAAGCTGGATGATGCGGCTCTGCCGGTATTACTGGGGATAATGAACCATTTGCCGGAAGATATTAAAAATGAATTGCTGGTATTATGTCTGGATACTTATTCAGGTAAGATTCAGGAGAAACTGAATGAAGGCCTTGAAACAAATTCTTACGGTAAGTATTTGAATGTGGGCAGAGTTTCAATTGTGCAGGAAGGAAAGTTTTTGTATTTGTGGATTGGCCAGGTTGAAGTGGATTATAAGGGACTTGTGAAAGAAAGAATGGCGGGTATGATTGGCAATTTTGTTTCTTTTTTTGCAGGAGAAAAGCTGGAAAATATAGCACTGGATATTCTGGAGAGTGAAATAAGCAAGAAAAAACTTATGGAGCTGGCGAAGGATGCATTGGACAAGTACGGAATCGTTATGGATCTTACAGATATTCAGCTTATTAAGGATAAGGAAGAAAGCGGAGATTACATTGAGGCAGAGCCCCATCTGGTACTTTCAGAGAGGATGGAGAATGCGATCATGGATGCATTGGCCGGCTATCTGAAGGATAAAGAATCATCATTTGTCAATTGAATGAACGGGTTCATGGTCACTTAAAGGTGTCCATGAGCCCGTTTCCCAGTTACTATGACAGAATATCGATAAAATATTGGGCAGCTTCGGATAAAGGCACTTTGTCGTTGTAGCCTGCAACAAGCTGTC
>JAEDDO010000006.1 GCA_016298055.1 Frisingicoccus sp. | reverse complement strand
GGACCTGCACCGTGTTCCCAGAAGTTGTCTTCTTTGCCAAAACGGAAGATACGTTCCGGAGCAATACCGATTTCTTTATTCCAGATATCGAATGCTTCATCATCGTCCACATAGATGGATGGATAGAGACGGTCTTCTTCAAGACCAACGACCTGTGTTAAAAACTCCCATGACCAGGCAATTGCTTCGTGTTTGAAATAATCACCGAAGGAGAAGTTTCCGAGCATCTCGAAAAATGTACCGTGACGGTCTGTCTTTCCGACGTTCTCGATATCACCTGTACGGATACATTTCTGACATGTTGTCACTCTGTAGCGCGGAGGAATCTCCTGGCGTGTAAAGTATGGCTTTAATGGAGCCATACCTGAGTTGATCAATAATAAACTGTTGTCGTTATGCGGGATCAAAGAGAAACTGTTCATCTTTAAGTGTCCCTTACTTTCGAAGAAATTAAGAAACATGCTTCTTAATTCGTTTACACCATACTGTTTTCTCACTTGTTTCAGCCTCCTGTATGTTCATTGAATATTTTATTCTTTAACAAAAAGAAAACCAGCAAAAATAAACCTTGCCAGTTTTCTATTATAAAATTATTTAGTTTCTTTGTAAATAGTATTTTCCGGTTTTCTGGGAAATAACGTCAATGTCTGCTGGCAAGTTCCTTTGTGATCTCTTTCCAGCTCACATCCCGTTCAGCCATAAGAACCATCATATGATAGAGGAAATCGCAGATTTCATATTTTAATTCATCGCTGTCCGGATTTTTTGCCGCAATAACGATCTCGGTTGCTTCCTCTCCCACTTTCTTAAGGATCTTATCAATACCTTTGTCAAAGAGATAATTGGTATAAGACCCTTCCTTTGGATTTTCACGGCGGTGAAGGATTGTTTCCATGACTTGATCAAAGATGGTCATCGGATTGGTTGTATCATAGTTTTTGGAAACAAGATTGGTGTAGAAACAGCTTTCGTTGCCTGTATGACAGGCTGCACCGATCTGAACGACTTTCGCCAGTAATGTATCCTTGTCACAGTCGATATCAAGAGATTTGACGTACTGGTAATGTCCGGATGTATCTCCCTTCTTCCACAGTTCCTGTCGGCTTCTGCTCCAGTAAGTCATGCGTCCGCTGCGGATCGTTTCGTTGAAGGCCTCTTCATTCATATAGGCCAGCATTAAAACTTTGCCGGTTTTATATTCCTGAGTGATGACCGGAATCAGACCGTCACTGTTTAATTTAAATTCACCAAAAGGCAGACTGCTCTCAAAGCAGTTGGTTTGTATGCCCTGATGACGCAGATCATATTTTAATGCCATAGGGTCCGCCTGGCCGGATACAAATTCGGAGGATATAATTCCGCATACATTCTCTCTTGCCAAAAGTGAAGCAGCAGTTTCCGGCTGGATATGGCTGCATACAGGAAAGAGAGGAAGGCTGTAGGCATTAAAAGGTTCGATGCCCTGATTTTCAATAACACAGGCACCGGCACCGTTTTCAACGACTGCGCTGGCAAGTGCATTGGTCAAAAACTGAGTTGACGGGATCCAGGCAAAAATCTTTTCTTTGCCGAAACGGTCACTCACCTCTGACATGAGCCGAAAATCTGCCGCAGACATAACATCCATGGCAACCCGTGTATCACCGGCATAAAGGATCTTTTTGACATCCTCAAGACGCTGATAATGGCGCTTTACGATGAGAGGCATATCGGATTTTTCATTTACCGCTTTTATTAATTTGATCAGTCTTTCTTCATCTAATGGCATGGAATCATCCGCCAGAAAAACGCCGTCTGCACCGATATTCTCTAACTGGATAATGTCGTTGGCATCGATGTCTTTGTCTTCCAGACGTATGTATCCTAAAATTTCTTTGTTACTCACCTTTTTCACCTCGTTTGCATAACATTACGGCCTCATCAAGCCGGATTTTATTTGTATATAAAGATGTGCCGATCATAGCACCGTCCGCACCGCAGGACATCAGATACTCAAGGTCGTTGAGCGATGTGATTCCACCGGAATAGATAATATTTAAATGGGTACGGTTGATCATTTCTTTTGTATTTTCAATATCCGGTCCATTCATATTCGTGGCACATAAAACATCGGTATAAACAATGGTCTCAACACCGATGTTTTCAACATTCTGGGCCAAAGTGATGGAATTGAAATTGCTGATTCTTGCACGGCCTTCAATGGCAACCATACCGTTGTCCGCATCAATGCCCACGACAATGCGTTCTGTACCGAAGATATGAAGGGCTTCTTTAAGAAAATGGGGATTTAATATGGCCTGGGTCCCGATAATAATTCGTGAAACACCCATGGTCAGAAAAGCATCAATATCCTTGATCGTGCGGATACCGCCGCCATACTGAATCGGAATGCGGACCGCATTGACAATGTCGCGTACAATATGTCCGTTGACCGGATAGCCCATGGTGGCCGCATCCAGATCAACGACGTGGAGATAGGTTGCCCCCATCTCCTGCCAGTATAAAGCCAGTTTTACCGGATCTGAAGTAATAATATGGTTTTTTAAATAATGTGCTTTATTCGGGTTGACACATTTCCCGTCTGAAATATGAATTCCTGCATATAACTGCATATGATCACCTTTCTGTTTTTTAGAGAGAACCCTTTGTAGACAAAACATCTGTAATACGGTCGTCATAGGATACAGCTGCATCCAGGGCTTTTCCGAAGGCTTTGAAAGCTGCTTCAATTATATGATGGTTATTCAGGCCATCCAGAAGTTTTAAATGAAGATTCATGCCGCAGCTGTAGGACACAGCGTAGAAAAATTCTCTTACCATCTCTGTATCCATCGTTCCGACACGTTCAACAGTTAACGGAATCTGATAATTTAAAAAGGGTCTGCCGGAAAGATCAAGTGAAGCTAACACGAGGGATTCATCCATTGGTAAAATGAAATATCCGAATCGTTTGATTCCCTTTTTATCACCCAGTGCTTTTTTGATCGCTTCACCGAGAACAATACCTGTATCTTCAATCGTGTGATGACTGTCAACTTCCAGATCACCGTGAACATCGACTGTAAGATCAAAAAGACCGTGACGTGCGAAACTGTTCAGCATGTGATCGAAAAATCCAATGCCTGTGTTTGCCGAACATTGTCCGCTTCCATCCAGGCAGAGACGGATTTTGATGTCTGTCTCGCTTGTTTTTCTGGAAATTTCTGCTTTTCGGATATTCATTGGTTCCAACTCCTTTTTTTCTTATTTTTCAAATCGAACACGAATCGAATTGGCATGGGCAGTCAGTGATTCGGATTCGGCAAATTTGATAATATCGTCTTTTACCGGCTCTAAAGCCTGTTTTGAGTAGTAGATGATACTTGATTTTTTAATAAAATCGTCCACACTCAGCGGTGAGAAGAATTTGGCGGTTCCGTTTGTCGGAAGGACATGGTTTGGTCCGGCAAAATAGTCACCTAAAGGTTCTGAGCTGTATTCACCGAGGAAAATCGCACCTGCGTTTTTGATCTGAGTCATGACCTCAAAAGGATTTTTTGTGACGATCTCAAGATGTTCGGAGGCAATTTCGTTGGCAATGGCCACGGCTTCTTCAATGGTATCTGCAATGAGAATGTAGCCATAATTTTCCAGAGATTTTTCAAGGATATGTTTTCTGGAAAGTTTTTCTACAAATGCATCCACTTCTTTTGAGACCTGATCCGCAAGTGTTTCACTTGTTGTGACAAGGATAGCGGAGGCAAGCTCATCATGTTCTGCCTGGGACAATAAGTCGGCAGCGACAAAGCGCGGGTTTGCTGTTTCATCTGCAATAACAAGTATCTCACTCGGTCCGGCAATGGAGTCAATGCTGACATAACCGTACACGGCTTTTTTTGCAAGTGCGACAAAGATATTTCCTGGTCCGACGATCTTGTCCACTTTTGGAATGGATTCGGTTCCAAAAGCGAGAGCCGCAACTGCCTGAGCACCTCCGACTTTGTAAACCGCATCCGCACCGGCTTCATGAGCAGCCACTAATGTTCCCGGATTGACTTTGCCGTCTTTACCCGGCGGTGTTACCATAATGATCTGCTCTACTCCTGCCACTTTTGCAGGAAGAATATTCATTAATACAGAGGAAGGATAAGCTGCCTTTCCGCCAGGTACGTAAACACCTACCCGTGTCAGCGGTGTAACTTTCTGACCGAGGATCGTTCCGTTCGGCTGGGAATCAAACCAGCTGTACTGACGCTGCTTTTCATGATAGGTGCGGATATTTACGATAGCTTTACGGATAACTTCCAGAACTTCCGGATCGATCATTGTGTAAGCTTCGTCAATCTCTTCCTGTGTCACCTGGATCGTCTCGGCTGTGAGGCTGGCACCGTCAAACTTCTTTGTATAGGCAAATACAGCCTGATCTCTGTCTTTTTTAACAGCTTCAACGATCTCATTGACCGCATCCGCATATTGACCGTAGTTATTCGGACTTCTCTTTAATAAATTGTCTAAAAGACCATGAATGGAATCTTTGGTTAATTTTATCTTTTTCATAAGAGCCTCCTGGTTTCTTCTATTAATATACCAGATTTTTGTATCAATGTAAAATAAACTTCGCTATTTTTAAAGTACTTTTTTTAATTCATTTAAAATTCTGGTAATTCTTTCGTTTTCCATCTTCATGCTTACCTGGTTGACAACGACTCTGGCAGACAGAGGACAGATTTCTTCAAGAACTGTCAGGCCGTTTTCTTTTAATGTTGTTCCTGTTTCAACAATATCGACGATCACCTCGGACAGACCAACGATCGGTGCAAGTTCGACAGAACCGTGAAGTTTGATGACTTCAACTGTCTGATGTTTAATATTATTGAAATAGTCTTTGGCAATATTCGGATATTTGGATGCCACACGGATGAGCTGCTGATGTTTGAGCAATTCTCTTGCACTCTCCGGTCCGCACACGCACATTCTGCATTTTCCGAATCCCAGATCCATGACTTCATAGAGCTTGCGGCCCTCTTCAAGAATCGTGTCTTTGCCGACAACACCGATGTCCGCAGCGCCGTACTCTACGTATGTAGGAACATCGGAAGCCTTGGAGAGGAACATTTTTATTTTTAAATCTTCATTGACAAAGATGAGTTTTCGTGTATCCGGATCTTTCATCTCTTCCATCTCAATGCCGATTTTTTCAAGATAAGTCAGAGTTTTTTTGGCAAGTCGTCCCTTTGCAAGGGCAAATGTTAAATATCTCATGGGTTCACCTCCAGAACATGTTCTGTGCCTTCCGAATCCAGATAAAGGATCTTTCCGATGTTAAATCGACGGGCATAGGATTCATAATCTTCCAGTTTTGTATGGGCAGCCATGCGGTGCATCTGAACCGGATGACCTTCTGCACGGAGTTCTTTTGCTTTTTCAAGAGCCTGTGTAAACATAGAACCGGTATATAAGATCATAGTGATCATCTCACCTTCGCTCATAACGATCTTTTGACGGCTCATGGCGATAAGCAATTCATCCACAACAACCGCCAGACCGACAGAAGCCGCCTCTTTGCCGAATTTCTGAAGGAGTGTGTCATAACGTCCGCCTTTTACGATGGCATCGCCGGTTCCGTATGTGTAGCCACGGAAAATTACACCGGTATAATAATCGTACTGGGTCAGCATTCCAAGGTCAAAGGTGACATATTTTTGAAGACCGTATTCACCGATGATTTCGTAAAGACGCTCAAGACGTGTGATAGCCGCAAGGGATTCCATATTGGAAGTCAGTCTCTTTGCCTCTTTTAAAATATCCTGTGAGCCGAATAACTTTGGAAGCTGTATTAAGGCTTTGTTGTCTGTGAGTGCTTCCACACCGAAATAATTTTTGTTTTCGATGAGTTCTCTTAACTTCTGCGCCTTTTCTTCGTCCATGCCGGCTTCCTTAATAAGTCCGTTGAAAAAGCCTACATGGCCCACATCGATCTGAAATTCTTTCAGGCCTGCAGCCAAAAGCAGGTGGATCGCAAGGGCGATCATCTCAGCATCTGCATCGATACTGTCATCTCCAATGAGCTCGGCTCCCATCTGGGTGGATTCTTTCATACGTCCCTGAAGGCTTGAGTTATTAATAAAAATATTGCCGGTGTAGGAAAAGCGCATGGAAAAAGTCTCATCGCTGTAGTACTTGCTCACGGCTCTCGCAATAGATGGTGTAATATCCGGACGGAGTACAAGGGTGTTGCCTTCCCGGTCAAAAAATTTATACATCTGATTCGAAGGCAGAGAACCTTTATCCTGATTAAAAATATCAAAAAATTCAAAAGTTGGTGTCTGTATATCACGGTATCCATAGGATTTTAAAACATCCTTCATGCGTTCGGATAAAAGATTTTTCCGGGCGCATTCACCATTATAAATGTCACGAACACCTTCCGGTGTGTGAATCAGCCTTTCTTTCATAGTGCATCTCCATTCTCTATATCATATACTTTATCGTGCTAATGTATTAGCAGACAGAATTGCTTTCTATTATACCACGTCACGACTCTTTGTCAAGTTCTGCCATCCAGGTCTTTCTGAATAGCTGTCAGATAATTGAGGTAATAGCCCTGACAGGAGATTTCGAAAGCCGGATCCAGCTCTTCCATATGGAAACTTTTTCTATGACCTGTTTTTGAACGATTCCAGAACTCAACCAGATGTTTGAATGGAAGGTAAAAATAACGCTGCTCGGATGAAAAACAGATCAACAGGAAGGCGATGCCTCCCTGATCTTCAAAATCCTGCATAAACAGGACCTGATGTTCATGAATGTTTTGGACAGGAAAGGTTTTTGAATGACATTCCTTGGCATCAAAGCAGACAGGAATGCTCTGAACCACTCCGATATAATCGACGGTGCTGCGCTGGTCAAAATAAGCCAGCGTAATGTGACGTGTTGTTTTATCAATCTGAATAGGTTTGATGGGTGTGGGGATCTTCTGGATCAGTGCCAGATGTTTTTCCCTGTATTTCTCATTGGTAAGATTGACGATCTCTTCTAGTTCAGATCCGCGCAGTCCCCTGGAATTCCATGTTGCCATATGATTTCTCCATTTTGTTTCTTAAAATGATTTCTGCATTTTTCTGAAGTTGTTTTTTGCCCCGCCATCCGGCTGCAGTTTGTCGAAAAATCAGTTTAAACTCCTTGTTTGTCATAGACAAAATGTCATCCAGAGCGATTTCGGTTCCTGTTTCATATCCGGCAGGTACAGGCGGGTTTAAAGGGCAGACCTTCTGACAGATATCACAGCCGTAAATCTGTTCACCCATGATCCTTTCTTCCTCCGTTGTCAGAGGTTCCTTTTTCTGAGTCAGATAGGCGGCACACCGGTAACTGTTCATGCCATTTTCCGAGAGGGCTTTGCCGGGACAAAGTTTTTGACAGGCCGAACAGGTATTACATCTTAAAAACCATGTATCTTCCTGGTCGGATCTTGGGGGTAGTCCGTAAAATCCAGGTTCCCGATCCGAAAGAATCAGCCCGATAAAACATCGGGAGCCAAATTTCTTTGAATAAAACAACCCGTTTTTCATAATTTTTCCCAGTCCTGCCCGCATGGCCAGGTGCTTTTCGGAAAAGGGAGAATCATCGACGAAAGACAGTCTTTTCCCTTCAGGATCGGCCAAGGATAGGGCTTCCATCAAAAGGTCAAGTTTTCTTCGGACGATCCGATGATAATCTTCACCGCAGGCCGCAGGAGAAATATTTCCAAAAGGGCCTTCGCGTCTTTTATAAATCTTTGGTTCATAATGCTCCAGAAGGACAATGAAACTGGCCGCGTTTTCCAAAGTTTTTTCCGGACAGACCCGTTTTTCAATATCCTCTTCTGTAAAGGGCGGAAGAATTCCAAGTTCAAGATCCTTTTTCAGAAGAAATTCCACGTCGGTAAATCTTTCCGCGTGGCAGACGGCGATATCGTCAATATTCAGTTGTTCTGCAAGTTTTCGTAAATCGACCAAAGCCGTTCCCCCTTGAGGATTTTTTCAAATTCGGGCCAGACAGGTGCGGTAAGCCTTAAGTCATCAAATTCAATCCGCCAGGAATGCAGGAGCTGATGCTTGAGGTGATAATGTCTTCGGAACCAGTCATTGACTTTTTCGGAGCCGTATTTTCCGTCACCCACAATACCGTGGCCGACAGAAGCCAGATGGGCGCGGATCTGATGTGTCCGTCCGGTAATGAGTTCCACCTTTAAAAGAGTCTGATAGCCATTATGTCCAAGCGGTTTATAGAAGGTTTCGATCTGATGACTTCCGGTGACCGGTTCCTGAGATATAAAGACCTGATTTGTCGCTTCATCTTTAATAAGATATCCTTTAATGTGCTGAGGAAGGCAGAGAATTCCTTCCGCAAGACAGAGATAATATTTTTTTGCGGTACGCTCTTTTAGAATTTCAGACATGTGCTGAAGGCCATAGAGACTTTTTCCGATAATGAGAAGTCCGCTTGTATTTCTGTCCAGTCTGTGGCAGACCGACGGATGGAAAACTTTCAGCTGCTCTTCTGTAATGCTGTGGTTATCGAGAAGATAGCTGATGGCCTCTTCATTGACGGAAATATCTTCCGGTTTGGCTTTCTGGGACAGTAAACCGGCCGGCTTGTTAATGGCCAGAATATCTTTGTCTTCATGGATGACTTTAAAATGGCAAGGCACCTTTTCAACTTTTTTTGTTTCTCTGAATTTTTCAATTGTCTCCTCCGCAAGCCACAGAGTGATTTCATCGCCGACAGCTGTTTTTTCAGAGCCGTCACATTTTTTATGATTTAATGTAATATTTTTCTTTCGGAACATTTTATAAATAAAGCTTTTCGGAGCTGTATTTAAATATTTGAACAGGAGTTTGTCCACCCGCTGTCCGGCTTCATTTGGTGTTACGATAAATTTCTGCATACTATCCTCTTATAAACAATTCGATTTTAAACGACTGAAAATGGCACCGGCTTCTACTGGTGCGGAAGGTTCATTGGCTGCGAGCATCATGACCATTTCTTCAAATTCTTCAAAGTTTTCATGAACGACCGGTTTTTTATGAATGAGATCTTCTTCCGTCAGAATATTTGTCAGGTAGGCCTCAATGGCTTCTCTGCTCTTTTTCTGGGCGGGTGCGTAGCCGTAGACATTTCCGTTGTAGATGACAAGCATATCAAGCATCATATGACCGCTCTCACTTGCCAGTACCATATCCGCGGCCAGGACGATCCATGATTTTCCCTCAGTGAGGGAACGGATTTTTTCATATTCTTCCCGATTGCCGCTGTGGAAAGGCAGCAGGGACAGGTACTGGACAACTTGTCTTGCTGCCGGCAGTACCATGACGATGGCGGCAATGGTAAAGGAGTTATAACGTGTTTTAAAAATAATCGACGGGATGATCAAAAGCAGGGCGATAAAGATTGCCCATATACCGATGGCAACCAGTTTTGAACGTTTTAAACTGTCAATATAGCCGTAGGTTCCCTTGATCCGTTTGTTTTCTTCCATGTTCACACCTTATTTCTTTTTTTTCTTATGTACATTGCGGATGGTCTTTCGTTTGACCGGCTTTTGATCTTCTGTGCGTTTTTGTTCACCACGGCGCGGACGGATCAGACATTTTTTGTCAAAACCGATCAGATCGGTCCGGTGACATTTTTCGAGAGCCTCGCGGACAAGTTCGTAGTTTTTCGGATTCCGGTATTGGATCAGTGCCCGCTGCATTGCTTTTTCATGCGGGTCCTTTGGAACATATACCGGTTCCATTGTCCGTGGATCCAGACCTGTATAATACATGCAGGTGGAAAGGGTGGATGGGGTCGGATAAAAATCCTGAACCTGTTCCGGCATGTAGCCGAGATCTCTCAGATATTCCGCCAGAGTGATGGCCTCTTTCATTGTTGAGCCGGGATGCGAAGACATCAGATAAGGAACAAGATACTGTTCTTTTCCGAGACAGGCATTCATCTGTTTATAGTCCTGAACAAATTTGCGATAGACCTTGTTTGCCGGTTTGCCCATCTTCTTTAAAACCGGATCTGCCACATGTTCAGGAGCGACTTTTAACTGACCGCTGACATGATGTTCGCACAGTTCCTTTAAAAAGGTCGGATCCGGATCTGCATTGACATAGTCAAATCGTATACCGGACCGGATAAATACTTTTTTTATGCCGGGAAGTTCCCGAAGCTTTCGAAGCAGTGACAGATAATCCTGATGGTCCACATGCAGATTTTTACATGGTTCAGGGAAGAGACACTGTTTATGTTTACATACGCCCTGTGTCAGCTGTTTTTCGCAGGAAGGGTGTCTGAAATTGGCTGTAGGACCTCCCACATCGTGGATATATCCTTTGAAATCCGGTTCCCAGGCAAAAGCTTTTGCTTCATTTATAATGGATTCATGACTGCGGGTCTGAATGATCCGGCCCTGATGGAATGTCAGAGCACAGAAACTGCAGCCGCCAAAGCAGCCCCGGTTGCTGACAAGGCTGAATTTGACTTCCTGAATGGCAGGAACACCTCCGAGGGCCTCGTAAGACGGATGGTAGGTGCGCATATAATTGAGTCCGTAGACCCGGTCCATCTCGGCTGTGGTCAGCGGTTTTGCCGCCGGGTTTTGGACCACATAGAGGTGATCGTTATATTTTTCTACGAGTGTTTTTCCGCTGAATGGGTCTGTATTTGTATACTGGGTATAAAAACTCTCGGCATATTTCTTTTTATTTTTCAAAATCTCATCATAAGACGGCAGCATAATGCCGTCATAGACACTGTCCAGATTTTTTGTTTTGTAAACAGAGCCTGGGATAAAGGTCACATCTTTAATATCCATACCGCTGTTTAAGGCGTCGGCCATTTCGACGATGGACCGCTCTCCCATACCGTACAGCAAAAGATCTGCTCCCGAATCGAGAAGGATGGACCGTTTCATCGCGTCGCTCCAGTAATCATAATGGGCAAGGCGACGAAGACTTGCTTCAATTCCTCCGATGATGATCGGGACATCCTTGTAAGTCTGCCGGATCATATTGCCATAGACGGTGGTGGCATAATCCGGACGTTTTCCGTAAACACCTCCGGGCGTGAAGGCGTCGTTGTGGCGGCGTTTTTTGGATACCGTGTAATGATTGACCATAGAGTCCATATTGCCGCCGGAAATTAAAAATCCAAGGCGGGGTCTGCCAAAAACATCAATACTCTTTTTGTTTTTCCAGTCCGGCTGAGAAATAATTCCCACCCGATAATTATTCGCTTCCAGAACACGACTAATAATGGCGTGACCGAAGGAAGGGTGATCGACATAGGCATCGCCGATAACATAAACAAAATCGACCTGATCCCATCCGCGAGCTTCCATATCGGCTCTGGAAATTGGTAAAAAATCTTTGATCATAACAATTCCTCGTAATTATCAATATAAAAATCTGCAAGACGGAGTTTTTCCTCCCGGTCTTTGACAGAATAGACATCTTCAACGGCACATACGTGCATACCTGCCTGCTTGCCGGCCATAATACCATAAGGAATATCTTCAAAAACGAGACACTCTTCAGGGGATACATTCATTTTTTCGGCAGCTTTTAAATAAATCTCCGGATCCGGTTTTCCATTTGTGATCTCATCACCGGTCACGATGACGGAAAAAAAGGAATGGATCTGGTGGCTTGTTAAAATGGCTTCGGTCAGAAAGCGTGAATTTGTCGTTGCGATGCCACAGGGAATATGTTTCTTTTTTAATGCCTCGAGAAAGGGTCTGACTCCGGGTTTTAACGGAATCTCACAGGTATATTTTTCGAAGGCCATCTCATTCCATGCGGCCATGATATCTTCCAGACAATCCGGTATATTAAAGGTCTCTTTAAAGTATACGGCTGTCTGGTACATATTTAACCCTTCAATGTCCTGCTGAAGATTTTCAGGCACAGGCAGATTGAATTTTTCCAGATATTCCACGTCAATATCTTTCCACATCGACATGGATTCAACTAAAGTACCGTCAAGGTCAAATATGACGGCTTTGATGTGATCCAGCATATAGTCCCTCCAGTTCATGTTCGGTTAATGGGCGATATTCTCCCGGTTTTAGCTGTTCATCCAGAACAAGGCTTCCCATGGATAAACGTTTTAAATAAACGACTTCCTTGCCCACGGCGTGAACCATTCGTTTGACTTGATGGAATTTTCCTTCGTAAATTTCCAGTTCAATTTCAGAAGTATCATCTTTAACATTTAAAATGGTTAATTTTGCCGGAAGGGCTGTGAGTGCGTCATCCACTTTAAATCCTTCGGAAAAAATACGGATATCTTCTTCGGTCATAATACCGTCAACTTTTGCATAGTAAGTTTTGGATACATGATGCTTCGGAGACAGAAGGCGGTGTGCCAGATCTCCGTCATTTGTCAGCAGAAGGAGGCCTTCTGTGTCTTTATCCAGTCTTCCCACAGGAAAAAGATCTTTTCGCTTTGCGTCTTTTATAAGGTCAAGGACCGTCCTGTCCTTTGTATCTTCTGTGGCGGAAATAACACCGGCGGGTTTGTGGAGCATAATATATTCATATTCCACAAAATGGATCGGTGTGCCTTTCCAACAGACAATATCGGTTTCATTAACTTTATATTCAGGACGGGTGACGGCTGTATCATTCACCTTGGCAAAGCCCTTTTTTATACCCTGTTTGACTTCACTTCGGCTGCCGATGCCCATCTCTGTCAGATATTTATCTAATCGCAATTTCTACTCTCCTATTACTGCCAGCGCCATCCGGAAGGATATTTGTTCTTAAGTGTGCCTTTCGCAACTTTTCCCCATCCGAGGGAATGGCCGCACACGCCGACAATATACCAGCCATTCGGCAGTTCTTCCGGAACTTCCAGTGTTTCACATTTTAAATATTTGATGACTCTCGGATCATCCAGTTCAAGGTCGATCCAGTTGGTACATTCTGAAGGTGACAGTCCTCTTGCAAAAAATCCGGAAGGTTCAAACCGTTTTTTCTTTATATCACCGAGATACCACCCTGTCCGCATACGGCGCAGTTTTCCGAGAGGCCGCATATTTTCAGGAAGATAGCTTAAATGATCGCCCTGAAGGATAAGGCGTGACGGGTCAAATGAAATGGTGACGCCGCCGTCTTTTAAAAACTGTTCAAATTCTTCAGGAAGGGCTTTCATTCCTTTTTCACCGTATTCTTCTAAAGTTTCCGGTTTTTCACCGTCTTTTTGAAGGAGGGCTGTGAAGTGGCCTTCACCTTTCAGGTGATGTGGCCATAGACGTCTTGCATGGCGAATCTCTTCCGGGCCGTCGACCCATTCCGGATGAGCTTCCATAAGTCCGTCTCCGGTTTGACCGATCGGGATGACATGCATGTCCGGATAGTGCTCTAAAATATATTTTAATATACCCTCATTTTCTTCGACGGAAAAAGTACATGTGGAATAAATCATCTTTCCTCCGGGTTTGAGCATGCGTATGCCGCTGTCAACGATCTCTCTCTGAAGTTTGGAAAAGAAATCCGGACCGTTCTTTTCCCATGCCTTCATCATGGAAGGCTCTTTGCGAAACATACCTTCACCGGAACATGGCGCATCGATCAATATCTTATCAAAATATTCGGGAAATACCGGGACAAGATTTTTTGGGTCTTCTGTCAAAACAATACTGTTTCTCACACCGCTCGCTTCAATATTTTTCAGCAGTGCCTTAGCTCTCGATGCACTGATATCATTGGATATGAGACATCCGGTTCCATGAAGTTTTGCGGCAAGAGCCGTACTTTTTCCGCCGGGAGCGGCGCACATATCAAGAATATAATCGCCTTCTTCTACAGGAAGGGCCTGTGCAGGAAACATGGCACTTGGCTCTTGTATATAATATAATCCGGCGTGGTAAAGCGGATTTTTTGAATATTCCCGGCTTCCGTTGTAGTAAAAGCCTGTCGGACACCAGGAAACCGGTTCCAGTTCCTGTCCGGTCAGCTTAAGGTATTCTTCCGCTGTGATTTTTAAAGTATTCATGCGCAGTCCCGCATAAGTTTTTTCATCATAACTGTTGTAAAAGGCTGAGTATTCACTTCCGAGTAATGTTTCCATACGGTCTGTAAATACTGCAGGAAGCTGTTCTTTTAATGTTTTTCGCATCGTGTTCCTCATCTCATCTATTCTAATATCGTGTCTTCAATCAGATCATTGCCATCTGCGGCCGTCGTTGCAAGAAGGTCGCACCGCTCATTCTGGGGATGACCGTTATGGCCTTTGACCCAGATCCATGTAATTTTATGGGGGGAAGCAGCTTTCAGAAGGCGTTTCCATAAATCCACATTTTTCACAGGTTCATTTTTTCCGCGTTTCCAGTTTTTTCGAATCCAACTGTCGATCCAGTGCTGATTAAATGCATTGATCACATACTGGGAATCCGAATAAACGTCCACTTCACAGGGGCGGTTTAAAGCTTCAAGTCCTGTGATCACTGCCATAAGTTCCATACGGTTATTGGTCGTTTTTACATAACCCTGAGACATCTCCTTTGTATGCAGCTGACCTTTCGTATCAATATATTCAAGAATCGCTCCGTAACCGCCGGGACCTTCGGGATTTCCTCTGGCCGCACCGTCTGTATAAAGTATTACTTTCATCTCAAATCCACCTTTTTTTAGACATACATTGTTATCTTAACATTATTATTTGAGAATAGCAACTCCTGTAATTAAAACACAAAAAGCAGATGCTGCTCTTTGTGAGCAGCACCTGAATGTTAAAGAATGATAAAAATAACGCCACCGTTACTGTCATTAATAATTTTCTGAAGTGTTTCCTGAAGTTTTGTCTGGCTCAGCTCGGTGATACGTCCGACTTTTGACTGAATGCCCTCTTCTACCAGCTGACCGACAGATTTTCCGAAAATAAGCGTGTTCCACATTTCTTCCTGACCTTCTCTGCCATTGGAACGGATGTAGTTCATTAAATCTTCGGCCTGCTCTTTTGTTCCGACAATAGGTGCGATCTCTGTATCGATCGTTGCAAGAATCATATGAATCGATGGTGCGTGGGCTTTAATATTCACACCGTATTTACTGCCGTGGCGAATAAGTTCCGGATCTTCAAAGGTTACTTCGGAGGCCTCAGGCATAACCATACCGTAGCCCTTGCCGCGAACAGCCATGACGGCCTGAGAGACTTTTGAAAATTCCTGACTTTTATCTGCCAGCTCTTTGATTGTCTGATAGAAGGCGTATTCACCGTGGACCGGACTTCCGATCAGTTCCGAAAGCATTTCATAATAATAATGTGTATCCAGTTCCATATGGATTTTGATATGTCCGGTAGACATATCCATTTCTTCTATATAATATTTTTTTAGCCATGGCTGATCGAGCATGGATTCATTTTTTCGGAATTCCCGCATTGTATGGCTGTTTTGAATCAGATTTTTCAGAGATTCAATCATCAGTTTTTTGAGTTCGTGGGTTTTCGGAAGAATATCGACCCAGCGCGGCAGATAAAAATCCATATCGGAAACAGGAAATTCATAGAGAAGAGACTGCATGAGCAGATCGACATCCTGTTTCTTTAATTGTTCGCAATTGATAGGAAGACATTGCACCTGATATTTTTTTTCAAGTGCGTCTTTCATCGCCTGAGTATCTTCAGAATAGGGATGGAGCGAATTTAAAACAATGACAAAAGGTCTTCCGATCATCTTTAGTTCACTGACAGTCTCTTCTTCGGCAGGAACATAGTGATTTCGGGGGATGTCACCGAAACTTCCGTCGGAAGTAACCATCACAGCTACAGTGGCATGTTCACGTATCACTTTCTGTGTTCCGATGCGGGCAGCTTTTGTAAAAGGGACAGGTTCATTGAACCAGGGGGTCATGACCATACGTTCAATTCCGTTTTCCTCGTGACCGGATGCGCCCTCAACCATAAAGCCGACGCAGTCAATGCATCGTATCTTGACTTTCACCTTATCATCTACCGGAATTTCCACTGCCGTTTTCGGAATAAATTTTGGCTCAGAAGTCATAATGGCTGTGCCTGCACTGCTCTGAGGCAGTTCATCCTTGGCCTGCTCACGGCTATGTACATCGTTAATCCGCGGAATAACCATCATATCCATGAACCGTTTAATAAATGTAGATTTTCCAGTTCTTACCGGACCTACAACACCGAGGTAGATCTCGCCGCCGGTTCTTGCCTGGATATCTTTATACAAATGAAACTGGTCCATAAAAAACCTCCTCACATATACTGCTATAAATATATGCGAAGAGGTTTTATTTAGACTAAAAAAATGGACTATTTGACAATACGGCTTAAGACAGTACGAATCAGATCATATGTCCGTGCAACAGATGAAATGCTTAAGTGTTCATCCGGCGTATGAATATCGAAAATATCCGGACCGATGGCAACCATATCCAGCTCCGGCATCTTTTCAGAGATCAGACCGCATTCAAGACCGGCATGGATGGCTTCAACGCGTGCTTCTTTGCCGAAAAGTTCACGATAAGCATCACAGACAATCTGACGGATCGGAGATTCGCTTCGGAAGGACCAGTGCGGATATTCCCCTTCATACCAGTATCGTCCGCCAAGAAACTCGGTCATATACTCAAGCTGATCGCTGATCAGATATTTCAGGCTCTTTTTGCTGCTTCGAACAGCCCAGGAGAAACGCACATGGTCTTCTTCTGTAGTGAGTATTCCCAGATTAAGAGAACTTTCTACCAATCCCGGAAGCTCCATACTCATTGTTTGAATTCCATTTGGTGATTGAACAAGCATAAAAATAATACGTTCCATATCCGAAGGGTGGAAGATATCAACTTTATCTATATTATTACTTTCGATAATAAGTTCGATTTTTATGTTTGGATCAGAGGTATGGAATTCGTCATGAATATCCAGAGAGAAATCGGCACAGATCTGTTCGGCCCGTTCTTTGTCTTCCGGCTGGATGAGAATAGCCGCCTCACATTCACGCGGAATGGCATTATCTTTCATGCCGCCGTTGACTTTGATCACACCTGCATTCAATTCTTTATTGAGACACATCAGAAGTCTTCCCATAAGGCGGTTGGCATTGGCTCTTCCGCAGTGGATCTCGGCACCTGAATGGCCGCCTTTTAATCCGCTGATTTTTAAGGAGGCCAAAATACCTTCCCATTCCACATGGCGGACAGGAAGATCCGCACGGCTCTTCATACCGCCGGCGCAGGAAGTTAAGATCTGACCTTCACTTTCATTATCAAGATTCAAAAGATAAGTTGCTTTTAAATCACTTGTATCCAGATGGCGGGCACCTTTCATGCCCACTTCCTCATCTGTTGTGATAACAACTTCCAGTTCCGGATGTGAAAGACGGTCATCTTCCAGGATAGCCAACGCATAGGCTACGGCAATACCGTCATCACCGCCAAGTGTCGTTCCTGAAGCAGAAATAAAGTCACCGTCTATATTTAAATTCAGACTATCTTTCTCAAAGTCGAATGTGACATCACTGTTTTTTTCACAAACCATATCCATATGTCCCTGGATCATTACAACAGGTGCACTCTCATATCCCGGTGATGCCGGTTTTCGAATGACAACATTTAAGGCTTCGTCCTGTCTTACCCATAAACCATGAGATTTGGCAAAAGCCACGCAGTAATCACTGATGGCTTTTTCATTTCCTGATCCATGGGGTATACGGCATATTTCCTCAAAATAGTGAAATACTCTTTCTGGTTCCAGACCTTTTAATTTGTCTGACATAATTATTCCCCCATATCTATTTACTTTATTTTTATGGGGTCAAATGAATTTGACCCCAGTATAATTGTGTTTTAGTTTTTGAAACTGTGAATTGGAGCCGGGATACGTCCGCCACGGTTTACAAAAGCATCGCAGCCAAAGCTGTTCACCGGCATGATCGGTGCATAACCGAGAAGTCCGCCGAATTCAACCGTATCGCCGACAGTCTTTCCGATAACAGGGATAAGACGAACAGCGGTTGTTTTCTGGTTGATCATACCAATAGCCATCTCATCTGCGATAATACCGGAGATGGTTGTAGCTTTTGTATCTCCCGGAATAGCGATCATATCAAGACCTACAGAACATACGCAGGTCATGGCTTCAAGTTTTTCAAGAGAAAGTGCGCCTGCTTTGACAGCATCGATCATTCCCTGATCTTCAGATACCGGAATAAAAGCACCGGAAAGTCCGCCAACATAGGAGGATGCCATGACACCGCCCTTTTTAACCTGGTCATTTAATAATGCAAGGGCTGCTGTTGTTCCCGGTGCACCGACAGATTCAAGACCGATCTCTTCAAGAATCTCAGCAACACTGTCACCGATGGCAGGTGTTGGTGCGAGGGAAAGGTCAATAATACCAAATGGAACATTTAAACGGCGGGAAGCTTCCTGAGCGACAAGCTGTCCGACACGGGTTACTTTAAATGCGGTTTTTTTGATCGTTTCGCATAATGTACCGAAGTCCTCGCCGCGAACCTTCTCAAGGGCACGTTTGACAACGCCCGGACCGCTGACACCCACATTGATCACTGCGTCACCCTCAGTTACACCGTGAAAAGCACCGGCCATAAATGGGTTATCGTCAGGTGCATTACAGAAAATAACGAGTTTTGCACAGCCAAGGGAATCGGATTCTTTTGTCAGTTCTGCTGTTTCAAGTACTTTCTCTCCGAGCAGTTTGACAGCATCCATGTCGATACCTGTTTTTGTGGAACCTACGTTAACTGAACTGCATACCCGCTCTGTGCATGCAAGAGCCTGCGGAATGGATTCGATCAAAAGACGATCGCTTGGGGTCATTCCTTTGGATACAAGTGCAGAAAAACCGCCGAGGAAGTTGACACCAACTTCTAAAGCCGCTTTATCGAGTGTTTTTGCAATTTTAACATAATCTTCGATGGTCTTACAGCAGGAGCTTCCAACAAGGCTGATCGGAGTTACAGAAATACGTTTATTTACGATAGGAATACCAAACTGGTTTTCAATATCACATCCGGTAGAAACAAGATCTTTTGCATATGTTGTGATCTTGCGGTATATGTTGTCACATACTTTATCCACATCTGTATCGCAGCAATCCAGGAGACTGATACCCATGGTAATTGTGCGGACATCCAGATTGGATTCTTCAATCATTTTGTTCGTTTCCTGAACTTCATATAAATTAATCATTATGCCACCTCTTAAATTCTATGCATACAGTTGAAAATATCTTCGTGCTGCATCTTGATCTTAACACCGATTGTTTCTCCGACAGCTTTAAGTTCGCTGGAAAGTACATCAAAATCTTTTGTTGCAGCATTGATATCAGCAATCATCATCATGTTGAAATAGTCCTGTACAATTGTCTGAGAGATGTCAAGTACATTGACATTGTTTTCTGCCAGATACGTACATACCTTTGCAATGATTCCTACGGTATCTTTTCCAATAACTGTAATAATTGTTTTTTTCATTTATCTTATCCTCCTATTGATTTCATGATTCATTGGACAGATCATAGAGCTGTCCCGCATAATCTCTTGGTGCAACTTCCACAGCTACCGCTTTTCGGATTTCGTTCTCAACCGTTGCGAGAGCCAGATCCGGATAATTATTCTCTTTGCTTAAATGACCGAGAATGACTTGCTTCAGAGAATCATTCAGAAGTTCTGTTACCAGTTCTGCAGCTTTCTCATTGCATAAATGCCCACGGTCACCAAGAATTCTCCGTTTGAGATAATAAGGATAGGGACCTGCCTGAAGCATATGTATATCATGGTTGGCTTCAATATAAAGCAGATCGGATTCTTTTAGATGACCTACAATGGTGTCGTCATAATATCCCAGGTCAGTGACCATGCCAAGCTTTGTGCCGCCTTCATGAAAGGCGTAGCTGACAGGATCGGCAGCATCATGTGAGATTGAAAAAGACTCTATCGACATATCTCTTATAGAAAAAGAACTTCCTGCCTGAATAACCTGAAACAGGTTGTTGTCAATCTTGCCCAGATTTTCCATCTCAGAAATCTGACGTAGTGTCTTTTCGGTTCCGTAAATCGGTATGTGAAATTTTCTTGAAAGCACTCCAAGACCGGATATATGGTCTGAGTGTTCGTGGGTAATCAGTATGCCATGAATATCTTTGCCTTCAAGGTCAAAAGCACCAAGACCCTGACAAATACGTTTACAACTGATTCCGGCATCAATAAGAAGATTGGTACTTTCACTGCCCACATAAAGGCAGTTTCCGCTGCTTCCGCTTGCAATTGTGCCAAACTTCATAATATATCTTCCTCTCTCCTAATCCACCTGCTTATTATAATACGAAACGACAAAAACAGCAAGCAAAAAGGGCTTCGAATACAAATTATGTATAGGAAACCCTTCATATTTTTAATAATTATAAAATGTATGTCCTCCGATTACGGTATATGAGCTTACAGAAGACGTATCCACATATCCGTTGAAGTAATAATATTCACCGATGTTGTTTATGCCCATCAGAGCTTCCTGAGCAGCCTGGATACAGGATGCATTCGGACCGCTTGCAAGGACACCGTCAAGAACGCCGTTATGAGCTCCCGGAAACTGGCCTTCTGCATAAATGACCTCGGATATGGTGCTGCCGAAACGCGGATTGCGTACCCGGTTTAAAATGACATTGGCCACGGCAAGCTGGCCTTCATAGGGCTCCGCACCGGATTCGACATGAACCATACAGGCGAGAAGATAGGCCTCATCCTCTGTGACGGACAAGGCAGGTGCGGAAGATGTTTCCGGATTTGGCTGTTCACCTGCATTTTCTGAATTCCATGCAGCCTCAAATGCTATTTGCTCTTCCACTGTACGGGATAAAATCTCTTCATCCGTGCTGACCGCTTCATTCATATGAAATGACTCTGAAATGTATTCACTGGCAACGTAGGCTTTAACCCCGTTAAGATCGATGCATGTCCATCCGTCTTCTTCTGCATTCGCTTCCTCAATAACATTGAAAACCTCGTTCTGAACAGCGGTTGCAAGTACAGGCGCATCCGTTCCGGCATCTTCACGGATATTGATGGATTCGGCAATAACGGTTGCATGACATTCGGCGGTCTCTTTTGCAATCTGTTCTGCATCATAGCCGACAGAAATACTCTTTGTGGCAACGTAACCGCTGACACTTCCGGAAGAAATCTTTGTCCACTCCGGTCCCCAGGTTTCTACACTACCCCAGGAAGCGGGATAAAGCTTGCCTTCAACTTTACTTTCGGTATCCGGCTCAGAATAAATTTCCAGGTAAGGTTCTGTATTTGCTGTGAATTTTCCTTGAAATTCTCCATTATAAAATAATCGGGAGACATCAAGAAAATTGTTAAGAAGATCTGTATGATTCAACGTAACTTCCATCATCTTCGGATGCTCTTCGGCAGAGGTATATAATACACTTCCAAAGGCCAGCGCAAATACTGTAATATAACTTATCATATGAAAAATGATATTTTGAATTTTACTGCCCATAAATCACCTCTTTAATATATTGTGTAATTGTTACATGTAGGCATATTTTATCAAAATATCATTTTTATGTCAAACAAGGTATAAATTACTATATATTGACGCAAAATTACAATCACCAACAATATATAGTATATTTTTTGAAAATATTAACTAATATTACAAAATGTTACAATAATATTTCGTCATATTTCCGAAAAAATATTAATAATTTTGTAAAATATTAT
Organism: Frisingicoccus sp.; assembly: GCA_016298055.1. Classification (GTDB taxonomy): domain Bacteria; phylum Bacillota; class Clostridia; order Lachnospirales; family Lachnospiraceae; genus Frisingicoccus. Next base: position 10,795 of record JAEDDO010000006.1, on the reverse strand, counting down.
CAAGAAATTTTTAATAAAAAAATCAATTTTTATATTTTGCACAGGGCTTCTAACTGTTTTTCTACACTTTCAATATCCGAATTATTATCAATGACGACGTCACATCCGTCCAGAAATACCTGCTCAGGAAGCTGAGATGCGAAAATAGCATCCATTTTTTCATCACTGTAATTGCGGGATATACGTAACCGTTCCCGGCGGATTTCCGGTTTTACATAGACATACCAGAAACTCTCACATACGCCCATCTCTTTGAGCTGTTCGAGAAGTGCGGCTTCAACGGCAATCATGGAATAAGTGCTCTCATTTTTCCATTCAGCAACTTTGTTTTGAACCCATGCATAAACCTGAGGATGGGTGCATTGATTTAAAACGTTGAGTTTTTCTTCATCCGAAAAAACAATGGATGCCAGTTTGGGACGATCCAGTTTTTTTTCTTCATCCAGAATGTCTTCACCGAAAAATTTCACGATGAGTTCGTAGCTGATCTGGCCCGGTTCGCATAAATCACGGGCTACATCATCCGTGCGAATAATACCGCAGTTAAATTGTTCTTCAAGGATTCGAAGCACTTCGGATTTTCCGCTGCCCACGCCTCCTGTAATACCGATAACTTTCATACTCTTCCCCCTGTACTATTTCGATTCGTACCAGTTCATTCCGATATTAATATCAATATCCAAAGGAACTTTTAAATCGGCTGCCTGACACATTTCTTCTTTTAAAATGCGGCAGACCTGATCCAATTCATCTTTTTTTGTTTCAATCAGAAGTTCGTCGTGGATCTGAAGAACAAGTTTTGATGAAAGTCCTTCCTCGTGAAGTCGGCGATCCACATGAATCATGGCAATTTTTATAATATCCGCTGCTGTTCCCTGAATCGGTGAATTCATGGCCACACGTTCACCAAAGGAACGCTGCATGAAATTGCTGGAGGACAATTCCGGAATCGGACGTTTTCTGTGAAAAAGGGTATATACAGCGCCCTTTTCTTTTCCGTCATTTACAAGTCCGTCCAGAAATTCCTTGATCTTCGGGTATGCGGCAAAATAGTGTTTAATGTATACTTCCGCTTCTTTCCGGGTAATACTGAGTCCCTGACTGAGTCCAAAGGAGCTGATGCCGTAAATAATACCGAAATTAACGGCTTTGGCGTTACTTCTCTGTTGGCTTGTGACCTCCTCCAACGGTGTGTGGAATACCTGGGAAGCGGTCAAACGATGGATATCTTCTGCCTGTTTGTAAGCTTCAATAAGATTTTCATCTTCCGACATGTGGGCAAGTACACGCAGTTCAATCTGGGAATAATCCGCATCAACAAAGACACAGCCTTCATCCGGAACAAAGACTTTTCGTATCTGACGCCCCAATTCCATACGGACAGGGATGTTCTGGAGATTCGGTTCAGTGCTGGAGATTCGGCCGGTTGCTGTGATGGTCTGATTAAATTTTCCATGTATTCGTCCGTCTTCCTGAATATAGTTTGCCAGACCATCAGCGTAGGTCGATTTTAATTTTGTCAGCTGGCGGTATTCAAGTACAAGGCGGGCAATCGGTTCTTCCTCTTCCAGTTTTTCCAGAACAGATGCAGAGGTGGAATAGCCGGTTTTTGTTTTCTTTCCATAAGGCAGATGAAGCTTTTCAAAAAGGATGACACCAAGCTGTTTTGGAGAAAGAATATTAAATTCTTCTCCGGCCAGAGCATAGATTTCTTTTTCCAGTTCTTTGATCCGTCCGATCAGGTGATCCCCGTATTCTTTTAGCGCATCCCGCTCGACACGAATACCGTTTTGCTCCATTCGATATAAAGAAAAACTTAAAGGCAGTTCAATTTCCTGATAAAGAGACCACATTTCCTCTTTTTTGAGTGCATCCTCAAGAACCGGTGCGGCTTTTAACGGGAGGGCACCGTAATATCCGAGCCATGTCATGGCTTTATCATGATCTTCTTGTAATATATCGGCGAGGGTCTTCTTTCCGTAAAGATCCGATCTCGAAGGCAGAGTCAGTCCGAGATAGTCTCGCGCAATATCATCATAGTCATAAGAATCCTTTAATGGATTTAAAAGATAAGCCATTAAAGAGACATCCATGATCCGATCTGTTTCTGCCAGAGGAAAAATATGGAGGCTCTCCTTTAATTTCATTGAAGCCATGCATGGATAGCCATCAAACCATTTCGCCATTGAACAAAGACATTCTCTGTCCTTTACAGGCATCCAGAAACAGTCGGCGTCATAAGCAAGAATAATGCCGTGACAGTCTGATTCGCTGACCGGATAGACACTGATCAATGATTTGGTCAGGGCTTCAAATATTTTTTGCTGCTGGACTGCCGGATCCGGAATTTCAACGGCGGCAGAAAGAACAGGCACAGCCATGGCATCTTTTTGAAATCTGTTTAAAATATTTTTAAATTCCAGCCGTTTCATGATCTGATAAGCTTCATCCGAATAGAGGTGATCCAGATTGATCGGGTCCGGCATTTCAATCGGGGCATGTACTTCAATCGTTGCCAGTTCTTTACTCATGACGGCCATATCGTAGTGTTCTTTCAGATTATTCGATGCTCTTGCCGGTTTAATCTCATCAACATGGGCATACGCATTTTCGATACTTCCAAAAGTGGTAATGATTTTGGTTGCCGTTTTTTCACCGATTCCGGGTACGCCGGGAATATTATCCGATGTATCACCCATTAAAGCTTTAAGATCAATAAACTGTTTCGGTGTAACCTGGTAAGCCTTTAAAACGTCCTCGGCATAATAATTTTCAACCATTGTTCCTACTGCTTTTGTTTTCGGAATACTGATCTTTACGCGGGTTGTGGCGAGCTGAAGTAAATCTCTGTCTCCGGATATGACGGTGACATCATATCCAGCCGTCTCGCATATGCGGCTCAGCGTTCCGATAATATCATCGGCCTCGTAACCTTCTTTTGTTACGATTGGAATCCCCATAGTCTGGAGAACTTCTTTGAGTACTGGAACCTGTTCGTGAAGTTCCTGAGGCATCGGTTTACGTGTACCCTTATAGGCATCATACATTTTGTGGCGGAATGTGGGTGCTTTCAGGTCAAAGGCTACGATGACGCCATCCGCCTTTTCTTCATCCAGAACCTTAAACATGATATTTAAAAAACCATAAATACCATTTGTGTGCAGTCCTTCTGAATTTGTCAGAACGGGAACACCGTAAAAAGCTCTGTTTAATATACTGTGTCCATCAATTAATACTATTTTTTTGTCCATCCCTCTTCTCCTTCCAATGATTTTTGCAGAGGTACTTCATACAGGGAATCATTTTCTTGTATATAAAGAATTGTATGTTCTGATTTCGTATCTTTATGCAGATTAAATGTGTTGTTCACAGAATTATAGACGGGGACCGTCAAATAATTTTTCGGTCCCCGGTCTTTTGATATGAACATAATCACACTGAATAATGAAGACAGGACAGCGAGAACGCATAAAAAACCTGTAATGGATTTAAAAATTCGCGCTCGCTCCTGCTGTTTGAGCCACAATTCTTTTTCTGCGATACGATGTTCAAGTTCCATCACAAAATTATGGTTGGTTTCCGTATCATCAAGATAACGGACAATCGACATAACAGTAAAACTAACCTCAAGATCATCGTAACAGGATGGACAGCACTGTACATGGTCCAGAAAACCTCTCAGTGTTTTTTCGTCTAATGTGTCATCAATAAAAGAATTTATGCACCCCTGTGCTTCAATACAGTCCATATGATCCTCCATCTATTATTCGTATTGTGTAAATATACCGCTTATTGAATTATCCTCTAAAAACGTATTTGCATTATATAAAAATAATATTTCTGTAATGTTTTGAGATGTGATTTCACTATAAATATCATCATAATAATATCTTGGATCAATCACTACGATTTCATCGTAGTAAGGAATCAAAAACGGCAAAAAACAATTGGCATAGGAATCTTTTAAGACAAGTAAATTTTTACCTGTTGAGGCCGTTGTTGAAATACGTATGATTGGAGAATTGCCGCCAAAGAAAAAAGCGTATTTATCATAGCTTTCCAATTTTTCACTCTGATAGAGGGAGGCGGTTTTCTTCTGCTCTTCCACATAATTTACGATATATTGTACGGATGAATCGGTTGGTATAAAAACTTCAATGGTGTCTTTCTTTCCGGTATAGCCGCTTGTGGAAGCCATAGTTCCGACAAAATCCGAACATACTTTGTATGTAGCATAATTCATTCCGTTGTTTTCAATACCAAGGAATTCTGCCGCCGTCAAAAAGCTGTAGTAGGCGCCTCTGGATGTCCAATGGTGGTCTGTGTGATAATATAATTGTTCATTTTTGTGATTTTTTAAAGTTTCTGTTACATCAATATCCGTAACATTTTCAGACAAAGACAATCGGAAGTTTCCTAAATCCTGTTCTTGAGAACGTACGGGAGCAAAAGGAGGAAGAAGATCCGACAGAACAGCTACTGCATTTGGAACGATCATTGTATATACTTTTGCAGTCTGATTGTCTGCAAGTTTATTGATTGCATCGATATTCTTTTTTAAATTTTCTTCGTCCGGTTTGACAGCATCTTCAATTAAATATCCTTTTTTTCCTTTATAGACACCGTTTGAGTAGTTTTTTCCGCACAGGCTGTCCAACTGTGTCTTGAAAGCTATCCAGAAATCTCTGGCTATGAATTGGTCAGATTTGTATGTTTCATAATTTTCCATAAAACGTCCGCTTGTAATTTCATCAAAAGATATGGCCGGAGATTTGGCAAGCATACGGTTTTCTCTTTCGGACATGTCGCTGTCTTTTTTTATCACATTCACAATCGTAATGACAAAGACGATAGCGATAAACATCACTGAAATATATTTATGAAGTTTTTTTACCCAGTATCGTTTAGGTGGACGTTTCGTATTTTGTTTTCTATTTTCCATAGTGCCTCTTTATCCTTAATAGATTATGTATGTTGATTGATGTTAAAATCTAAAATATAAGAACGGGTTGTAAGTTGCACTGACAAGATAGGCAATGACCATTACAAAGAGTGCTGCATAAATAATGACTGCACTGCGGATATGTTTCTTTTTCTTTTTTAATATCACCGATTTGAACACCTGATGCACATAAGGTGTGGATCCAATCAGACAGATCAAAATCAAAATGATATTTGTGGTCAGGTAATATAACGCTGTTTTGTCGACCAGCCCGGCACTGCCAATAGTAAACATGCATTTTATGTACGTGAGTGCATAATTCATGCCCGGACTAAAGAAAAATACCCAACCGATCATGACAATGACCATCAGATACAAATGCTGCAGTATATGTGGCATTTTCGATGTAAGACGTCCTAAAATATACTTTTCAACAAGTAGCAAAATGCCATAATACAGTCCCCAGGCAACGAAGTTCCAACTTGCACCGTGCCATAAGCCGGTAAGAAACCATACAATCATAATATTGATCAGATGCCTTGGAACAGATACTTTATTACCGCCTAAAGGAATATAAACATATTCTTTGAACCATGTACTCAACGAAATGTGCCAGCGACGCCAGAATTCAGTGATACTTTTGGAAATATAGGGATAATCAAAGTTCTTTGTAAAACTGAATCCAAACATACGGCCAAGACCAATGGCCATGTCCGAATAACCGCCAAAATCAAAATAAATCTGAAGCGTATAGGCCAGTGCGCCAATCCATGCCGTCAGTACAGATATCTCACTAAATTCCATTCCGACAATAGCTGAATGCAACAATCCTATATTATTTGCAAGAAGTACTTTTTTTGCAAGTCCGCGAATAAAGAACATGGCGCCGGAGCCAAAACGGTCAATGCTGAGTTTTCGATGTTCTATTTGAGCGGCAACATCGACGTATTTTATGATTGGACCGGCAATCAGCTGAGGAAACATAGATACATATAATCCAAAATTAAGGATATTTTTCTGAACTTCTGTTTTTCCCCAATACAAATCAATGATATAGGATAAAGTCTGAAACGTATAGAATGAAATTCCAATAGGTAAGGCCAGTTCCCGATAAGGAATATGTACAGAGAAAATATCATTTATTGTCTGGATAAAAAATGTATAATATTTAAAAAATCCCAGGATGATCAAATTGACAGCAATAGCAAAGATCAGACTTCGCTTTTTCTTTATCGGCTCATCCCTGTTGAAATCAATATCCCTGCCCATAAAGTAGTTGAAAGTAATACTGAGCAGCATTAAAATAATATAAATCGGTTCGCCCCATGCGTAAAAAACCAGGCTGGCAATAAGTAGGATAATATTTTTAATCTTCCACGGTACAAGATAATACACGATTAACGTTATCGGAAGAAAAGTGAATAAAAATACAAGACTGCTGAATACCATTATGTCTGACCCTTTCTAAATGCTATCTGAAAAAATATCTTTAAGCTGTACTGCATTTTCCGATACAACATAAAAGAAATAGTTGCCGGATACTTTAATCACGCTGTTTTCAAGTAATTGAAGCTGGTTTGTTCCATAATTCGTAAAATTTTGAATTTGAGAATCAAGCCGCTTTCTTACAGCTGATTCAACAGAAGAAGCCTGATCCTTCGAGTTTAATTTTATGATCAGAAGTTCTGTAACATCCATTGCACCTTCGCCTTTATAATAAATGGTACCATCATATTCTGCATCGTTGAGTCCAAATACTTTTTTGATCATCATATTGTTTGATTTTTTCATTGTTCCCAGATCTCCCGTCGTGACGATCTGATTTTCAACTTCCTTGATGTCTACATTGCTAAAAGATTCCACATTTATAAGCATATAAGCAATAAACAATGCAATGCAGCAAGTCAATACGGTTTTTATAAGAAACATTTTATTTTTCATGGTGTGCATTACTCCTATAATCCCACTGTGTCTGCCAGATACTCTGCCCACAGTTCATAAAAATCTTTTATAAAATGATCTCCGTCCGGTTCATAATATTCGTCGGACACAAGTTCCGTACAGTCAATATATTCAAGATTCATCTTTTCAGCTTTTTTCTGAAGGGCTTCATTAAATGCTGTATCATTGGCCATATAAGGTCTTTCATCTTTAACGAATTGAGCTGATGGGAAAATAGAGGTGATGTATATTTTTGCATCAGGGAGTCCTTTTTGAAGCGTGGAAATCTTTTCTGCATATACATCTACAAATTCTTCAGGGCTTCCGTAACGACCAAGATCGTTTTTGCCATAAGTCATAAATACAACAGAAGGACGTGCGTCGATTGCTGCCTGTACATGCTCGTCTGCGGCCTCAATGCTGCATCCGACAAGTGCTGCAACTTCATTTTCAGAAAGAATATCATAAGCCGATAAAGATGCTGCTTCTGAATCACCCAGTACCATTGCATTCTCATACCGTTCTTTTAAGGATCTTTCGTTCCATTCCTGTTCGCTTTCAGCCTTTTCTCTGGCAATACTTTCCAGTATTTTTTCGACATCTGCAACTTCTACAGATTCAAGTTCTTTAATTACTGCAAGTCCTTTTTCAACTTCGGATTCGGAAGTTTTATCTTCTGTTACGCTGGTGTACGCAAAAACAGCAACACCTGCTATCACAAAAACAGCAATTAAAGCACCAAGTTTAATAACCGGACTTTTCATATGTATAGATCTCCTTAAATAATGATTTATTATAAAATGTCGAATTATTTTATATAATGTTGTTTAACTTTTTATATTCTAATATGATTAAATTTATTATTCAAGTGTAACGTTTTAAAAAAAGGAAAATTAATACATTTGTAATATTTTGCTGAAAATGCTTGTTTCACAACCGACATATTTTACAAAGTTTTGGTTCAATGGTAAAAAAATGGTCTCCAATTATTAGAATTTATGTCTAACTTTTGGAGACCAAATTGTTACAATACGACGAGAAGGTCATGAATTTTCTATACCTGGATATTTTCTTTCACCGACAAGGACTCTGTTGTCTACCAGACGATAAACAAGCAGATATACAATAAAGTTTAATATAAAAGCAGAGACCACATCAATGACAGTGTGCTGTTTCAGAAAAACGGTTGATGCGACGATCAACACCGTCAGTATAAAAGAACTTCCGACAATCACCGGATGTTTTTTCAGTTTCTGGCAATGTGCAATTCCTATAAAAGCAGCAATCGAGTTGTAAACATGGATGCTTGGCAGAATGTTGGTCGGAGTATCAATTTTGTAAAGCATGCGGACCATCTGGGTAAATATATTATCTCGCGGGAATGTTAACGGTCTTAAAAAATGACCGTTTGGATAGAGCCAGGAGATCAATATAAATAGTGTCATACCGATTCCGAGACTTGCTATAATCTGAAGATACTCTTTTTCATCCTTGTTTATAAACATGAACCAGATGACGGTTGCGGCAATATAGAAAAACCACAAAAAGTAGGGAATGATAAAATATTCGCAAAAAGGAATATAATGGTCAATTCCTGTCTGGATCACGTGAAAACGATAATTTATTCTGCTTTCAAGGAACTGAAAAGATAGCAGATAAAACAGCATGAATACAGGGACAATGAGCTTTGTTCCGTATTTTTTAATAAAGCTTCTTACCATATACACCACTCTTCCTTAAAATACGTGTCAATTATATCTTTATGGAATTATAGCATCGGCTATTCCCAATATCAAGCATCTTAAGTGAATTTTAAGAAAGTTCATGAAATTTAAAGTAATTGTTCAGAGCGGACCTTTTAATTATAAAAATAATGAAGGCTCTGCTCTGCGGGTGTACTCTTCTTCCAGTTCGTGCTGATGATAAAGATAACTCTCAGCGTCGTAGTATTTGGCTCCCATCGGACATTTTTTGATACAGCTTCCGCACTTGATACAGATGCCTGTAAATTCGCGGACATTATCAAAACTGATGGAACCCATCGGACAGACTTTCACACACAACTTGCAGTTGTTACAGCTGTCAGAAGTCTTTGGTTTGACTTTTCGTATGTCTACCGGGTTGCCTTTGCGGTCCCTTGGCTGATAATAGCCCTTAGAAGGATATTCACCGCCGACATTAAGCAATTCGCCTTTTTTCGGGCGGAATCCATCGCACAATTTATTATAGATATCATCTGCAAATGTTTCAGCCACTTCCATGTCCGCATTATCCGGACGACCGGCACCGAGAATTTCGGAAAAGGAATGTTCTCCGACAAATGCGCCTGCAGCGACAGGTAAAAATCCATCTTCGGCAAGCAGTGACTGGAGTTCAGCCAGTGCGTCATCATAATTTCTGTTACCAAAGAGTACGATTGGGACGGCCAGTGCTTCGCCGCCTGAAACAGTATGTATGTACTTTAATAAAACGTTTGGTACTCTTCCGGCGTAAACGGGTGTTCCGAAAATGACCAGATCACTTGAAGAAAAGGTCTGTACCTCTTCCCGGACTCCCGGAAGTGTGAAATCAATATAGGCCTTTTCACATTGAAATTTCAATGACAGGAGTTCTACAAGCTCCTGGACAATCTTTTCTGTTGTACCTGTCGGGCTAAAATACATGCCGACGACTCGATCAATCATTTTAATTTGTTCCTCCTTAATATCTATCATGTAAAAATATTATAACACATTAAAAGGGAACTGCATATATATTTATTTTGATACAAAAAGGATTTGAAAAAAGAAAAAGCAGCGGAAACATATCCACTGCTCTTATCCTGTATGCAGGAGATGGGACTTGAACCCACACACTGTTGCCAGCGTCAGATTTTGAGTCTGATGCGTCTGCCATTCCGCCACTCCTGCGTTCAAAAGACAAGGTATATTATATCCATAATAGTTGCTTTTGTCAATGATTTTCCGAAAATTCATTTTATTTTTTAAGCCATGCCATATAAGCTTCGCGATCGATCTTTCCCTGCCTTGCAAGTTCAAGACCTTCTCTGGCCTCTTTATACCAGGCATCAAAAGCTTCTCGGCTCATATTCGCAGCTTTTTTTCTTGGCTTGGACATACGGGCATAATGAGCTTTGTAGGCGCGTGTATAGGCATGGAGCAATTCATCATTTTGAACGGTTTTGGCAAAAGTCTTAGTGTAGCCGACTTCGGCACAGGTTTTTTTATCCCCTGAAAAAATGCGTGTACAGTAATCATTATTGCTTCTTTTTGGAAGAAAAAGTCTGCCGCAGTTTTTACATATTTTAATTATTTGATGATGGCGGATCATCTCTTCAAGTTCACATATGAGACAATCTTCAAAACCTAAGATGAAATGATCGATCAGCCATTTATTCTCCTTCCGGATCAGAGAGGATTTTACAAACAATGGATGTTTCGAAAAGAAACTTTCGGTCTCTTTCGGAAGATCCTTCTTATCGGATGCGAGAGAATAAAGAATTTTTTTATAAGTATTCTGAAGAGATTCAATTTTTTTGAGATCCAGATCCCTGTCATCTGTTTTGGAAAGTTCAAACAGTGAGCGGCTATCTTCTATCGACCAGGTCGAAAAAAAAGGATGGATACTTCTTAATTGTTCCGGATGGGCAGAGATCTCATTCAAATCGGCATCAATAAATTGAATCAGACTTTTACCTAAAGCATAGGGCGTTGTTATAGAATGAAAATAGATTCCATCATCAGACAAATCCATATATATATGTATATAATTATTTCTGCTTTTTCCGGACATTCTTTTTGCCTCCATCAATTGTATTCTCATTTTTTATGATGTTGGGGTAAAAGTATGATTTTTTCACCCTGGTATCATTTTAATACAAAAATGCTCGAATTACCATAGGGGAATAAAAAA
>JAEDDO010000080.1 GCA_016298055.1 Frisingicoccus sp. | reverse complement strand
CAGAAGAAGCTGACGATATCGAGAGGCTGTCACACGAATCGAGACGGTATTGATGCCATTTCTATATTTCATATCCATATTATCCTGATAAGCCTTTAATACAATATTCCGTATAACTTCTTCCGCTTCCGGATCATCTGCATCAGCAAGGGATGTCATAGATTCCGGAATCTCAAGTTTTTCACCTTTTCCCCAGATTCGGATCCGTGTTTCACCGAAAATCGAAGTGACCTGAATCCAGACAGAACCTTCGCTTTCTTTCGTCTGACTTCCGATAAGCTTCACCAAAAGCTCTTCTGTCAAAAGAAGCATTCTTATAATGCTTTTTCTTTCTGACCCACATTCCTCCAGACTGGACTGAATAAACGACACCCCATCCGGGACACATTGTATATCATAGGGTATCTGCTTCTTTTTTGAAAAATATATCATCCAAAGTCACTCCTTCTTTAACTATTTTTCATTATACAAATTCTGCCACTTTTTGTCTAGAGGTGTCTAAGGGACGGACTCACTCTAAGATTCGTTCCAATTCATAATCCGAAAAAAAATACCCCAAATCTAAAGCAGACCTGGGATATTTCTTTCTTATTCAGTTGAACAATTTAGTTTTCCACATTCTTATATTGACACACATTCGGAATAAGACAAATTATACTGCTGCCGGTTTATCCATCGGAAATTCGACAGATATACAGGTACCTTCGCCCACATGACTCTCAATTTCCAGCAAAGCATCATGAAGTTTTGCTCCGTGCTTTACAATAGCAAGTCCGAGACCGGTGCCTCCCGTCTCTCTCGAATGACTTTTATCAACCCGATAAAACCGCTCGAAAATCCGCTCCTGTTCTTCCTCCGGTATACCTATACCTGTATCTCTGACAGACCATCTGACCGCATAACCCTCTTTTTCGGAAGGTTGAATTAAAATATGTACATAACCGCCGTCTTTATTGTATTTGACAGCATTATCACACAGATTATAGAGCATATCATAGACGACCTGACGCACTCCATATATATCCGGCATTTCCCCATCAACATAAATTGTCATATGTCTTTTGCGTGCTACGACCTGCAGAGTATCGACGATCTCCCTCGTGATCTGATTTAAATTCACTGATTCAAAGGGCATCATATCCGACTGTTCGTCCAGACGGGACAATTTAATAATGTCCTCGATCAGCCTGGTCATACGCGTGGCTTCTTTATAGATTCTTCCGGCAAATTCAGGAATATCTTCTTTTTTTACCATATTGCGGCTGATAATTTCCGCATACCCCGATATGGCCATCAAAGGTGTTTTCAGCTCATGGGAAACATTTGCAGAAAACTCTCTGCGCATTCCTTCCGCCTGTTTCAGTTCTTCCATCTGAATACGTATACGCTCATTCTGATGATCCATACGTGTCAGTAAAGGCATAAATTCTTCATACATGGGTTCTTCCAGCGGCTTATCCAGATTCACTTCATTGATCGGACGCACCATACGTTCTGTCTCAACACAAATGACTGCCACGGATATTCCGATAATTATCACAATCAGCAGCACCATATAAGGTGCCATACCAAGCATCATCCGATAAATGCTGTCCATCGAACTGCTTACTCGAAGCACTGTCCCGTCTTCAAGCTTTACAGCATAATAATAAACTTTCTTCTGCATCGTCTCCGATGTTCGAAGCGCATCCCCTTCTCCCTTAACAAATGCCTGAGATACTTCCGGACGAGCTTTATGATTATCCAGCGTGTCTGCATCGATCACAGAATCATATATGACTTTTCCATCCTTCTCGATGATCGTTACCCTCCGGTCTTCACTCCAGAAATCTTCCTGTTCCAGGAGATGTACACTTTCCTGTTCAATGGATATCTTAATTATTTTTGCCTCATGTTTCGTTCCGCTTTTTAATGACTCCACGGAATGGGCATACATAATAGCTGTTACAGAAAAAAAAGTGAGCAATATCGCCGCGATCACAATAATCATTGTATTCATAATGATTTTTCTTTTCATATTCAGCCCCCGATACGATACCCTACACCCCGCACAGTTTCAATATATCTGCCGCATTCCCCGAGTTTTTGTCTCAGTGTACGTATGTGGACATCCACCGTCCGAGTCTCTCCGTCAAAATCATAGCCCCAAACATGACCCAAAATCTGATTTCGCGTCACAACAATATCTCTGTTTTCAATTAAATATTTTAAAAGTTCAAATTCCTTTAATGTCAATGTGACTGCTGTTCCATCTACAAGCACTTCATGCTTTTCCGGATGGATCACCAGTGATTTATATTCAAGGACATTACCGCTTTCCTTAATGCCGCCTCTTCGAAGAACCGCTCGAACACGTGCGATGAATTCCATCATACCAAAGGGTTTGGCTATGTAGTCATCTGCCCCCATATTTAAACCCGTTACTTTATCAAATTCAGATCCTTTGGCTGTCACCATAATAACCGGAATATCTTTCGTGACCATGGAATCTTTCAATTTCTGCAAAACGGTCAGTCCACTTTCTTTCGGCAGCATGATATCCAATAAAATAAGCTCCGGCTTTTCATTTACCACGGCAGCAAAAAAATCCGTACTATTGGAAAAGCCAGCCGCATGAAAGCCGCTGGATTCCAATGTGTAAACAATCAATTCACGTATATTGCGTTCGTCCTCAAGACAATAGATCATAAATGTTCGTCTCCTCTATGTTTTCCCGTTATGGAAAATTCCACCCATTCGGAAATATTCGTCGCATGATCGCCGATACGTTCATAATATTTGGCAATCAACAGAATGTCCATGACATGTTCATGGATCATCGGATTGGTGTCAATCTCGCGAATCAGCATCTCCTTTACCTCATCAAAAAGATTATCGACAACGTCATCATATTCAATCACCTTCTGCGCTGTGTCAAGGTCCTGCCATACATAAGCATTCACACTGTCTGTCACCATCCGGACCGTAGCCTCTGCCATCCGGCCAATCGGAACATCCAGCCCCGGTGCCTTTATATTGGTCGTCATAATGATCTCGGCAATATCTGCCGCCTGATCACCGATACGTTCCATATCTGTAATCATCTTAAGAGCTGCAGACACTTTTCGCAGATCGGAGGCTACAGGCTGCTGCTGAAGCAATAATTTCAGACAAAGGGATTCAATGTCTCTCTCAATCAGATCAATATGACCATCCTTTTCAATAATCTCCTTTGCTGCCTCATGATTCTCATCCATTAATACTTTGTATGTCATAGAAATGACCTGTTCACACAAATTTCCCATCTCAATCAGCTTCTGATGAAGTAACTCAAGCTGTGCATCAAAACGATTTCTCATATCAGCCAAACCTCCCCGTAATATAATCTTCTGTCCGTTTATCTTCCGGAATTGAGAAAAGTTTCTCGGTATCATTATATTCAATCACTTCTCCCAAAAGGAAAAATGCTGTTTTATCTGAAATGCGGGCAGCCTGCTGCATATTGTGCGTAACCATAATAATAGTATAATCTTTCTTGAGCTCTACTGCAAGGTCTTCAATCTTTGAAGTTGAAATAGGATCCAGTGCAGATGTCGGCTCATCCATTAAAAGTACTTCCGGCTGCACGGCCAGGGCTCTTGCAATACACAGTCTCTGCTGCTGTCCTCCGGACATTCCGAGAGCACTTTTTTTCAATCGGTCCTTAACTTCATTCCAGATTGCAGCATTTCGAAGCGATGTCTCAACAATCTCATCCAGCTGGGCTTTGGAACGAATACCATGTGTCCTCGGTCCATATGCGATATTATCATAAATACTCATCGGAAATGGATTTGGTTTCTGAAAAACCATACCCACACGCTTTCTGAGAAGATTCACATCCATATTCCCGTAAATATCTTCACCATCCAGACGAATATCTCCCTCGATCTTGCATCCGGGAACCAGATCATTCATACGGTTCAATGATTTTAACAGTGTCGACTTTCCGCAGCCGCTCGGACCGATAAAAGCTGTAATCTCTTTTTCTCCAAGATTTAAATTTACATTTTTCAGTGCATGAAAATCACCATAGTAGAGATTCATGTCTTTAATTGTCATTTTATCCATAGTTATCCTCATACCTTTGCAAGTTTTCCTGCAATCAAATTCGATAATCCGTTAATTAATAAAACAAGTACTAAAAGTACCACCGCTGTTGCGTAAGCTTCATTCATATGAAGACCTTCATTTGAAAGCACATACATATGAAGAGCCAATGTACGGCCGGAGCCAAAAAGACTGGACGGAATATTTGCCACAGTTCCCGCAGTAAAAATAAGGGCTGCCGTCTCTCCGACAATACGTCCAGTCGCCAGAATGACTCCTGCGAGAATTCCCGGAATAGCTGCCGGAAGAACAATCTTAAAGATTGTACGAAGTTTCCCTGCTCCCAATCCAAAACTGGCTTCTCGGAAAGAATCCGGAACAGATTTCAACGCTTCCTCCGTTGTTCGCATGATCAACGGCAAAATCATAATGACCATTGTAAATGAACCGGATAAAATTGAAAGTCCCCATCCCAGAGCTGTCGCAAAAAACATTAATCCGAAAAGTCCATACACAATTGATGGAATTCCTGAAAGTGTCTCCGCTGTCATACGGATGACCTTAACGATCTTACTTTCTTTTCCCGAATACTCCACAAGAAAAATGGCTGCGAAAACCCCCAGAGGTACGGCGATCAGCAATGTTAAAAAGACCATGATCACGGTATTTACCGCTGCCGGAACTAAAGATACATTTTCCGAAGTATATTCCCATGCAAACAGACTCGGTTTTAAATATCCCACACCTTTAATTAAAATAAATGCGATGATAAAAACAAGAACGGAAAAAGTAATCACTGCACTTAAGAAAACACATGTTTTTAATATAACCGCAGATGTACGTCCACAGTGTTCTTTATTTTTTTTACTCATGCACCGTCCTCCTGTTCAGCATAGACACAAGCAGATTGATCACTAAAATAAAGATAAAAAGTACCACGCCCGTCGCAATAAGTGCCTCTCTGTGAAGATCTGCCGCATAACCCATTTCCAGTACAATATTAGCGGTCATCGTGCGCAGCCCCTTGAATAATCCTTTCGGTATTCTTGGCTGATTACCCGCAACCATAACAACCGCCATTGTTTCACCGATCGCACGTCCGATTCCAAGAACAATTCCTGCAATCACGCCAGACTTTGCTGCGGGAAGTACAACAAAAAACATACTTCTTTCTTTTGTTGCTCCAAGTGCAAGTGAGCCCTCATAATAACTGTCCGGCACACTGCGAATCGATGTCTCTGCCTGTGCGATGATCGTCGGTAAAATCATGATTGCCAGAACAATTGATGCCGTCAGCATCGTACTTCCGTCTTTTCCTGTCAGTTGATTCATCAAAGGTACAATCAGAACCAGGCCAAAAAAACCATAAACGATCGAAGGTACACCTGCCATCAGGTTAACTGCCGCCTGACATAAACGATAGATCTTTGTCGGACAATAGGCAGCCATAAATACAGAGCAAAAGACAGCGATCGGCACACCAATTGCCAATGAAACTCCAGTGACACAAATACTTCCCACGATCATCGGGAAAATGCCATATAAACCATTACCCGGTTTCCATTTCTGGCCAAAAATAAAATCTTTTAATCCGATTTCTGCCATGGCCGGAACCCCGCCTGCAAAAAGGAAAACACAAATCAGGGCTACGGCCAAAACAGAAGTTAACGCTGCCAGAAAGAAAACCACTTTCATTACGTTTTCTTTATTTAACTTCATAGGAAATTATTTTACATCCTCCCATTCTGTCACTTCACCTGTATAAATTGCTTTTATCTGCTCACTTGTCAAATCTGTGATGCCGCTCTCGTTATTGACAATAACCGCAATACCGTCCTGAGCAATGACCATGGATGTTAAACCAGCTTCTTTTTCACTGTCCTTTAATTCGCGGGAAGCCATACCGATATCGCAAAGACCGTCAATAGCAGACTGCATACCTGTTGTTGAATCGCTCTGCTGAACTTCGATTTCAACTTTTGGATTTAAAGCTACATAAGCTTCTTTTAATTTTTCCATGACTGGTGTTACAGAAGATGATCCGGCAACAACGATTTTTCCTTCGACACCGGCCGGTTCGTATGCAGGCTGATCGCCAACTGCAATGTAATGATTTTCTTCAACAACCGCCTGACCTTCTTTACTCATAATAAAATTAATAAAATCCTGAGCAATTTCATTCGGTGTATCTTTTGTTGCAATATTGAATGGACGCTGAACACTGTATGTACCGGATGCAACGTTTTCTGCAGTAGCTTCTGCTCCGTCAACCTTTACTGCTGTTACTGTTTCGTTTAAAGAACCAAGAGAAATATAACCGATGGCATTCACATCACCTTCTACAGTTGTCATCATAACAGAGGTGCTGTTCGTAATCTTTGCATCTTCTGTTGTCATATCAATCTTATTGCCATCACTGTCTTTTTCTTCGATACCAAGTAATTCAACAAATGCACCACGTGTACCTGAACCATCTTCTCTGGAAACAACCGTAATCTCACCGGATGCACCCTCTGTTGATGCTGCTTTTGTATCTCCTGTTGTCTCTGTCTTTGTTTCTGTTGCTCCGCTTGATGCCGTTGTTTCTTTTTTATCAGAACCGCATCCTGTCAAAAGCATACTTCCTACCATTAATGCCGATATTGTTACTAATAAACTCTTTTTCATTTTTCCAATCTCCTTAACATTGTTTGTAAACTTTTGTTTCACCTGTGATATTAAACACCTGTTGTAAAATCTGTAAGGGCCTTTTTGTAAACTTTATGTTAAATGATTTTACATTTGCTTGATTTTAAAGATTTTTTTACATATAAATTCCAAATAATTCTTGTTTGCAAAGAATACATTCGAATTGATTGACATTCTGTCAAAAAGACAGATAAAATAAGCTCCAAAAGGAGGTTGGCTATGAAGAATCCGTTGATTGCTGAACGTCTGAAATTCTATCGAAAAAAGAATAATTTATCTATCCCGCAAGTTTCGGAAACCTTGTCTGAAATTCAGCCTGTCGCAGTAAAAACAATTTACGGATGGGAAAGCGGCCATACCCAGCCAGATGCCGATACTCTTATGCGGTTGTGCTGCATCTATCATATCGATGATATTCTGGAGATTTTTGGATATAAGCCACCGAAAAAAACCGTATTTAATTTGACGACTCAGGAAAAAGATCTGATTATTGCATACAGAAATCATCCGGATATGCAAAAAGCAGTCCGCCGATTACTGGAATTTGAAAAAGAATCTTAATAAAAAGGATATCTTTCAAAGTACTATACATAACTTTGAAAGATATCCTTTTTATTTTCTTGAAAAAAGTGCAGAACATCTCTATAATTTAGGACAAGATCAGTTAAAGGAGTCACTGGAATTATGAAAACAGACTACACCATTCACCCAATCGCCTACATTTATAATGATTTTCCAAATAAATTTGGTATTCCACGTCAGAGTGGTCTCATAAATTCTTTGAAAAGCATCCTCATATTCGAACCGGAATACCGCTTTCCCGAAGCTCTGCGCGGTTTGGAAGATTACACACACATCTGGCTTATCTGGGGTTTTTCTGAAAACATGACATCCGGATGGTCTCCAACAGTGCGCCCGCCGCGTCTCGGAGGCAATACACGTATGGGTGTTTTCGCCACCCGTTCCCCTTTTCGTCCTAATGCTCTCGGTCTGTCTTCTGTCCGCCTGGAAAAAATTGAATTTACTTCAGAGTACGGCCCGATACTTCATATAGCCGGAGCGGATCTGATGAACAAAACACCTATTTTTGATATCAAACCCTACCTGAACTATGTGGACAGCCATCCCGATGCTTCTGATGGATTTGCCGGCCCGGTAAAAAACTATACACTGGATGTGTCCTGTCCAAATGAACTTTTGAACATTTTACCAGAAAATAAACGTGAATCCCTTTTAGCCCTTCTGGCACAGGATCCAAGACCCTCCTATCAGAATGATCCAAAACGGGTCTATGGTTTTTCCTTTGCAGGATTTGAAATCAAATTTACTGTCCATGAAAAAAAATTGTCTGTGATTTCTGTCATTCCGGAATAGATTTCCTTCATACCTCCAATCAGACAAGCCTCTTAACGGTACCGACTGGCAAACTATCCCTCACACACAAAGTACCCGAGGATGTCAAGTCATTGCTACAAAAAATATGCGGCTTTTTTGCCATGAAAATGGCTTAAAACCGCATGTTTCTGTATAGAGGATGTTATATTATTGTTACAAGATGGGTGGGGAGGATGTAACGTCATTGTCACAAAACTAATGTGGATTATCTTTGCTCTTTCCAGAACTTCCTCATTCAGCTTATCCTCAAATTTTTTTCTTCCTTTAGTATCCCGTATTTTTCTCAGCATATTCCTGTTCCAGTTCCTCTGCCAGATATGCATCGCTCATGCAGTGCATATCCGATACACCGTCACGAATCAGCTGATAGACCTCGGAATGGTAAAAGAAATCCAATGCCGTATCCAGTGAAAGTCCCTGCTGTTTA
>JAEDDO010000079.1 GCA_016298055.1 Frisingicoccus sp. | reverse complement strand
TGATATGGACATTATTACAGAAAAATTTTATTATTCCGATGATCGGGAATATTGGGACAAGCATCTGAAAGATGCAAGAGCATCCTTGATACTGCAGTCTGAGGCTTTGCAGGACGTTCCGAAAGAAGATTGTCAGCACATCATGCAGGAACTGGACAAATCTATTTCCGAGGTATTATCACAGCTTCTTCCCCTACCGGACAAGCTCTGCACCATCGTTGATCCAGCCAAATACAATACGTTCTGTTCGCTTATCAATTCCTGCAGTTCATTTGCAAAAGATCGTCGGCTGAATCTGATGATTTATACCGAAGATATAACCGACTGTATCAGTTTTGTTTCTGAAGAAATGACCTGTTATCCAGACAGCAAAGAAATTCTGATTCAGCTTTGTAATTCTGCCGATGAAATTCATATTGCTCCGTCTATCGATGCTGGAGAGGGGCGTTCTACTGATGTAGATAATGGCGTTCGGATTGAATTCTGGTTTGACTTTTTTCAACGGGCAGAGATATAAAAACCGCCTGCAGCTGCAAGCGGTTCAACAATATTTTAGTCATGCTGCATTAGTTTTACATCTGTTTTTGCTCCTTCAACAAGCATAAGAATTTTTGCTTTCTTAGCCATCAAATTCACCGCTCATATATAATTTCTCCAGATTATGTCCTTCACGCAGTTCACGGTCTGTTGCATCTACAATAGATGTTAATTTATTCGGAGTTAGAATAAAATAGCAGTCCGGACGCATGATGCGATTGCTTAATAAATTGGTATTATGAGAAGTGAAAATGACCTGCGTATGTTTCATTTGTTCAGCTATCTTCACAATAGTTTCAGACAGTTCATAATGATAATACGCATCGAATTCATCCAAAAACATAAAAGATACATCCTCTGCTTATTATGTTTTGATAACTTTCTATTTTATCCTTTACATCGGCTCTTTCACCACCTTTATCAGCTTCTCTGTCAGCCCTCTCAGCAGCATCGGAACCGCTGCCTGTCCGACTGTCAATGCCAGCGTCAGCAGAATCAGAAACAGCGCACAGCCTGATGCCATCAACAGATATTTTAGTGCAAAAGTTCCGCTGATAATCATGACAACAATAGCCAGTACAGACATAGACGCACCGATACCGCACAATCCAGCGATGAATGCCAGAATAAAACTTCCTGTTGAGAATAACAGCAGCAACGCCATTGGAATGACAGCTAACACAGCGCAAACCATCTTCATCAGAATTTTTACTATCTTCGGCATTTTCTTATAAATCGTACCCATAAAACTCATCCTTTCATGAAATGCGGATTCCCTGAACCACAACACGTTTATTAAAATTCTTTGCGTAACAGCACACCAGCGTGACAACCTGATTATCCGTGTTCACTTCTGTTCCGGTATCATACCGTGCATTCTGACAGGCAAATTGCAGAAAACCGGAAAAAGAATTCTCGTCTAAATCCGGATTGAATGCAATGTTGTCTGCACCAGTCATATAGACGGCAAAAATCGTATATGTATACCGGCTGCCATCCTCACAATCAATCACAAGCTGCTTGTGATCGTTCCAGAAATCCTCCTCCAGATAATTGTTCAACTGACTGAACATCGTATGTTTAGCAGAAAGATAATGTCCGTAAATGACCGTATTGTAATCCGAAAAATCCGGTTCATTGCGGTAATCCATAAAAATACTTCCCATCCAGTTTTGTTTTCCATTGTAAGCATAATTCAGATAATGCGAATTATTTGTACCCTGTACAATCGGATAATCTATGTTCGTGTCAGGAATGGTAATCCATCCGATAACATCCTGGTTTACTGCGTTCAGTGCACCAAAGTCAATTCCGCTGCTGTCCGCAGGATGATCTTCTTTTGCTTCTGATTCCTGCGGAGTATCTTTCGATATTGTTCGGTAAACCAGACGGCATTCATCGTACATGGCAATGCTGTCCTGTTCCTGAAAATGCAGATATGCCAACACTGCACTGGCTGCAATGCAGATAATGATTAGAATAACCTGCAAGACGGTCAAAACTTTTCTCATAGGCTGTAATCCTCCGTCCGGTGTTTTTTCTTCTCCTGCTCATCCTGCTTCTGATGCCGGATGAATACATACTCTTCGCCATTTTCCAATCGGTCTACGATGTTCTGTGCATCCACCAGCCGATCAATTCGATTCTCAATATTCTCTAAGGTTTGATGCAGGTCATCTGCTTCACTCTCACTTCGGGTAATGATACGTTCCAGTGCATCCGTCCGAATATGCAGAGAAATGCCCTGCTGCTCTAGTTTTGCCTTTGCAGACTGAAACAGCTTGAGCTCCACAGAATGTGTTTTCTGAAAAGCTTTCTTTCCGAAAACCGTTTTACTCTCCAACTCATCGGCAAGCGGTTTGTATTTCTGATAGATGCCAACAACCCGCACCAGCCATTCTGCCTGATGGATTTTATCATCCAGTTTGGAAATATCTGCTTTGGTGTCGGCAGCCTGTTCCCGCAATGCGGAAATCCGCAAATCGAAATCGGAAAACTGCTCGATGTCCTCACGGCGCATGGTAAACAAAGCGTCTGCCAAATCCTTTGCCGCAGAAATCCACTTGCTGCGTGACAGCCTATGTACCCGATTTGCATACTGATTTTTCTGGTCAATACGATGAACGATTGCGGCTTTTGAAAACAGATCGCCCAGTGTTTTATCACGGACAAACCGCTGCTGACCAGACATACGAAAGGAAAGATATTTTCCTTCCTTGATTTCCACACCTTGCTCCTGCATGAGCTGCCGGAAGTCCTGAAAATCGGCTGAATGTCGAATGGTTTCATTGATGATCGTCCGAAGCTGAGAACGATAGGATTTCGGATTCTGATGAATCGGAGCCTGCGCTTTGCCTTCGTCCACTGTGATCTGTAAGCCGTACCGACGGCGCACCTCGTCATTTTTTGCTCTGAAAAATGCAATGGTTTTGTTTTTCTGTGAATGAAATTTCCGTCCATCTACATAGGAAACAGCATTAAAAATCAGATGATTATGCGGATTCTCCGTATTCACATGCGTTGCAAGTATGAATTCAAACCGATCTCCCAAAACCTCATGCGCCCATTCCATGCCGATTTCATGAATTTCTTCCGGTGTCAGATTATCCTCTGTATCAAAGGACTGAATCCAGTGATAGGCAACAACTTCTTTTTTGCCATTCTCCAACTTCCGATTTCTTCCAGAAATATGCTTCTGCAAATCAGCAGTTTCCTGAAACCGCACAGCTGCATCCTGCGGATTACAGCCGAAGCCGGAAACTAACGTTCCATCTTTTGTTTTTGCATCGTTGATGATATACGCAATCGCTTTTGCCAGCGTGTTGTGAATCGGTCTGCTTGCTTTCACGATGCCCATTTCAATCAGAAACCTTGTCGAGCAGATCGTCCAGCTTCTCAAAAACTTCTGCATACAGATTCAGCAAGCGGAAGATTTCTGTCAGCTGATTTTGAAGCTGCCGAATCTCATCATAGTAAATGCGGTGTGTGGCATTGACCCGAAACGCAATCTGATTGATGTTGGTGGCAATGCCTGCAATCTGACGTCGGATATTGGAAATCTCTTTCCAGTCAAGAATCAGTATATGACCTGCAAGCAGCATCCGACGGGCATACTGCCCGAAATCATTACAGTGATACTCTTTCATGATTCCCTGAATTTTTTCCTTTTCCTCTGGTGTGACGCGAAAATGCAGGTTCACATGACGAGTTCGTTTCTCCAAGTCCGCACCTTCTTTCGATTTCAAAGGGTTTGGGATTTTCCCAAGTTTCAGTTTTTCAATTTTGACGAAATTGTAAACTGCCGCAAATGGGTCCCAGTTTGCTATGCTTGCTAAGTAATAAATTTGTACCAAAACAGGCACAAAAAATTCGCTGTTATGACCTCGACAAAAGGTCAATTTCCAGCTGTTCCAGCTTTCGTTTGGCGTATTCATTTCGCTTCCAGTCAGACTGTGAATAGAGATATTCCCAGTCGATCAAATCTATCCATGCAGATTTCGGTATATGTACAGAAAATCGTAAGGAATCCGGCTTCAAATGCTGTGTTTCATCCCGTTCACCATCCAGCAGGAATATATGGGAACGATGCAGCAGCATGAGCAGAAACAACAGATGACTGCGTTTTCTGCTGTCCGGCTGATAAACTGAAAAGCCGGTCAGCGCACATGGATGAATTTGAAATGCATCTGCAATTTTCTGAATGGTATTTGTATTCGGCTGTAAATGACCGCTTTCATATTTGCTGTAATTGGATTGGCAGATGTGGGATTGCTGTGCTGCATGGCTCTGCGTCCATTCCCGTTTGCCCCTTAGATACAGCATCCGCTCCGCAGTGGTCATGACATTGCGCTCCATGTCCGGCAGTCGGTACGGTTGATGCAGCTGGTGAAAAAGGATTTCTGAAAATCCATCGGCGGTGCATAATAATCGCAAATTTCTAAGAGCAGCTTCTGCTCCCAGTCCATCAGATACATCATGACCATTCGATGTTCTGCGTCAAAATAAGAAAATCGGCACAGTGCTTTCTGCAAACAGTGCAGGCTGTAATGAATGCGTTCCATACCTCGAGCAGAGGAGAGAATCTTTTTCATCTGTTCCAGTGCGTCCATGATGCAGTCGAATTCATGTGCCGACAGGATACAGGTATGCGGGTATAAATCATTTGTCAGATTCATGTTTCTTCTCCTCATGCATACGCTGTGCCTGTTCCATCATTCGATCATCCTGTGCACCGACACGAATGCAGCAGTACAGCGCAATAGAATCCAAAACTGCAAACACGCCCAGAATACTTAAAATAACTTTTACCAAATTTTTTCACCTCGTTAAGTCATGAAAAAAGTTTAATCTGTGACGGGTGTGACGGCTGTGACGACAAATATCGGGGCTAAATAACCCGTCACACCTGTCACACCCGTCACGCTCCGAACAATTTCTATGTTATTACGATTGCTCATAATCAAGCGTAATATACCTCTTTTCCCGTGTGCGTCTGCGCTCATACCGAATCTGATAATCCAGATACAAGCGTCCCGCACGGCAGTTTAATTTTTTGAAAAAGCTGTTTGCAGATTCTTCAATTTTAAGTTCTTCGAGTAATTCAGATGGAGTGCCTTCCCAATGCGGATGTTCTTTTGTGATAAAACCAGCGATTGCCTCCAGCTCCGGTTCCGCCGGAACACGATAAATTTCGCCTTCTTCTTTTTCCAGTTCCCAGATCAGATGTTTTGGATTTCTGGAAAGCAAAAACCGCTGGCTCGGCTGATCCCGTCCGATTACATCAAGAACCGCATTTGCGCTGATCCGTTCATCGGTATACAGAACAAGTGCGCCATCAGCTGCACCTTGTATTCCGTTTGTTCCGCTTATCATTTCAAATTTATCATTGGAATTCATTTTTCTGGTGTGATGAATCAGCAGGATGCAGATATTCCAGTCGTCAGCCATTTGTTTGAAAGCTGTTACGGCTTCATAATCTCTCGCATAGCTGTAAGTATCTCCGCCGTCACTGCGGACTTTCTGCAGAACATCTACAATGATGAGTTGTGTATCCGGATATTCCTGCACAAAACCTTTCAGCTGTTTTTCCAAACCACCGCCAAGCGGATGACACCAGATGGCCAGCTTCAATTTTTCACTGTTGTCTGCACCGAACATTCGATACAATCTATCCTGCAATCTCTGGAATGGGTCTTCCAGTGCAAGATAGAGAACAGTTCCTTCGTAAACGGCTCGTCCCCAAATCGGGAGTCCGTTGCTCACATGATATGCCAGCTGTGCTGCCAGAAATGATTTTCCTATTTTCGGAGCACCGGCGAGTATGTAAGTTCCGGCATACAGCAGATTCTCTATGATGCACTTTTTTGCTGTATAAACGGTGTCATACAGCTCAGTCATCGACATATACGGAAGAAAGTCAGCATCGTTGACATGCTGAAGAGTACGGCGCCGATATTCGCTCATGTTCTCGTCATAAATTTCATCCTGTTCCATGTATGTCACCTCGTTTTCTTCGCTGTACTCTGAGCCTATCATTCAGAGCAGTCTGTCTGCTGCCAATCATTGTCCTCTTCATCACCCCTCTTTTTTCCACTGCATGATTTCCGTTGTTCTGTGTATTTTTTCTCCACAATGTCTGCGAAAATCCGTGCGATAAAATCAGCTCCCCCATTTTTCACTTCATCGGTTAGCTCAATGTCAAAATACAGCTGATTCATTTCAAGCACCTGCTTTCTTTCTCTCAAGCACTTCCTTAAAAAGATAATCAATTTCACAATCAGGAAAACAGCACTGCTGAATCCTTACTGCTTCATCAAGGTACAGCTTTTTCTTTCCTGAAAATTTTGCCCCCAGCGTATTTCGATTCATACAGGTAGCCTCACTGATGTCCTTTAACGAAAGACATCTGCGGGCCATCTCTACCCTGAGATTCTCGAAAAAAACATTTTCATACATTTCGATTCTCCTAACGTATAAAAATTATTACAGTTTTTGGAAACTGCGTTTCTATACTATATTTCATCGCATTTGTTGTCAATATATTTCAAAAAATATAATTGCGTTGCACGATAAATTGTGCTATAGTTTTTATAAAAGAAGCATCATGCCTGCAAAACGAAGAGGAGATCATAAAAAATCGAAAGGAGTATCCTATGGATTTCTATAAAATTCTTGAGGAAATTTTAAATGAACAAGATATTGGTATCCGTGAGGCTGCAAAAATGTGTGACGTTTCTGAAGCCACTCTTCGCAGCATCTTTAACCGGAAGCAAAAGCGTATCGCACTTGACGTCGCTTACAAGCTCCATCTTGGATTGAATGTTTCACTGGAAAGACTGAACGGTGATCCACTTCTGACGAAGCCGCCAGTTCATCCCCGCCGGCGTAAAGATGACCCGAACCTTAGAATTCTTGCGGACACATATGAAGATTTGTCTGAAGAAGGAAAAGAAAAAGTGATGACGTATCTGAAAGATATTCATTCTATCAAAAAATATCGTCGGGACAAAACCGCAGAAAATTCAGATTCACAGCTTTAAAGTTTGTTGTGTGGATTCTGCAGAGACAGACAAAAAAAATAAAGCCACGATCATTTGCATGATAATGACTTAAAATGAAAAAATCCCGCTCCGGTGCTGGGACACTGAAACGGGATCAAAGAGCAGATAAATTATGAAACCCATCTGCTCCTCTATTATAACCGATTATAGGAGGAAAAAACAATATGAATGCAGTTATTTACGCAAGATATTCTTCAGAAAACCAATCGGAAGAATCCATTACCGCACAGCTTCGAGCCTGCCGTGATTATGCCCGGCATAATAAAATGGTGGTAGTCGGAGAATACATTGACCGAGCACAATCTGCACGCAGTGACAAGCGTACCGATTTCCAGCGAATGATTGCGGATTCTAAAAAGCATCTGTTTGATGTTGTCATCGTTCATAAGCTGGACCGTTTCAGCCGAGACCGATATGACCACGCATATTATCGGCGTGAACTGCGCAATGCCAAAGTACAGCTCCGTTCCGTACTGGAAAATCTGGATGATTCACCTGAGTCCGTCGTTCTGGAATCCGTTTTAGAGGGATTTTCAGAATACTACTCCAAGAATCTTGCCCGTGAAACCCGAAAGGGACTTCGAGAGGCTGCGCTGGAAGCACGATACACCGGCGGTAATGTTTTATACGGTTACTATGTTGGTGAAGATCAGAAATATCATATCAACGAAGAGGAAGCAGTCGTTGTCCGAAAGATTTTTGACTGCTGTGAATCGCAGTGCGGCTATGGCGGTTTGCTTGAAGAACTGCGGAACAAAGGCATCCATACCCGTCAGGGCAGAGTTTTTACAGCCAGTACATTTTATTACATTCTGAAGAACAGAAGATACACCGGTGATTACGTCTACTCCCCTGTTGGCAATCTGAAAGAACATCGCTCACAGCCGATTATCGTGGAAAACGCAATTCCTGCAATCGTTTCTAAACCACAGTGGGAAAAGGTTCAGGCCATTCTGCATAAACGTCAGACCAAGGGAATGGTAACAGCCCGTGAACCGTATCTTCTCTCCGGACTGCTGTTCTGCGGTGAATGCGGTTCTCCGATGTCCGGACATCGAAGCAGAAAGAAAAAGAATGGCGGAGAATATGTTTACTATTCATATGAGTGTCAGGCAAAGGTACGGAAGCACGCCTGCAGAAAACGGTGTGTACCTCGTGATGAGATCGAAACAAAAATTCTGGACTACGTAAAAATGCTCTTTTCACAGCAAAGTGTTGCATACATTCAGAACTATATCCAGACCCACGCCAATGAATTAAATCTGGATATTCTCACCCAGCAGGAGCAGCTTCGGAAATCTGCCGAGAAATTGGATCGAAAAATTGACAACACGATTGAGCTTCTGATTGACTCCCCGTCTGACCGTCTGCGTGAAAAGCTGGACGAGCTGGAAGCACAGCGCAGAAAAATTGATTATCAGATTGACGAGCTGAACACACACAAGATTGATTCAGATATGCTGAAGGATTATATTGTGGAGGTTCGCAGCCTTGAAAATATGTCTCGTCTGG
>JAEDDO010000078.1 GCA_016298055.1 Frisingicoccus sp. | reverse complement strand
ATTGCTTTGGTTGGTTTCGTTCATGTGGCTATGTGCCGTAATTTATTGGATTGCTGTAAATAAATCTTCTATTCATATCTTACGTATTTCCTAACAAATGTTAATGACTCTTCCACCTTTTCCCTTATGCACAAATCTTTTCGAAGGTATTCTTCTTACAAAAATCAGTTTAAATGTTTGTGCAATATGCCAGTTTAATTTTGCTTAAAGGATACGATTTCTATATTAGAAAAGGAAATACAAACCCTTTTTCGGTAAACGTCCACCTTCCGTGAAAGGAGACAGAATGGAAGTATTAAGTACTCAAAACGTAGCAACCATCCCAACCCTCGAAATTCCGGATCGCTTGAAACGTATTCAACATCAGCTGGCAGATTTCATTCCATATGCCGGTAGCTGCTATGTTGTCCTGTGGTCGGCAGAAGATGAGATCATCATTCTACGCCAGAATCATGGCGGTATTAAGCCGAGCTATTCTGGTGTCGATGCGGATACATTGGAATACATCTTTACCCGTTACCTTTCCCGTATGGAAAAGGATGTCGTGGTATGTTAAAGATTTTCACTCAATCGATCAGCGATGTAGCGACTGTAAGTATCCTGCTTGCTGTCCTCTTAAATTCCGGTATTGTTCGCTGAATCGGTCACCATATACCTACCTGTATAGAACAAGTCCTGCGGCATTTTGTCGCAGGACACTCCACTGTTTTTTACAAATTGATAATATCGCTCAATGAAAAATATAGTTGACAAGATTGACGAATATACGACAAAGAAGTATAATTTATTTGTAATTTTTTATAACAAAACACTGTTTTTGGGTGTATTTTTGTTATTTGCTAAGTATATCAATATAAATAGAAATTAATAATGACTAAAATCAGAAAGGGGATGCTTATGAGCCGCATACTTGTTATTGCAGAAGTGTCACAGAAACAGGCATATATCTTTGGGGCACGGGATTTGGCAACAAATTTACGCCGTTCCGGTGAAATTGAGTATGTCACCGGCGAGAGCTTTTTCAAACATTGTTGGAATGCATATGAGAACAACAAGAATCTCGTATACACCGGCGGTGGACATACAGTTCTACAATTTGAAAGTCTAGAAGATGCAGAGAATTTTTGCAAAGCAGTTACCTATACTATGATAAAAGAATTTCCTAATATGGAAATGTTTATTCATCAGATGAAATACGATGAAAGCCTTTCACATGGCGAGAATCTTACAAAGCTGTCTGAAGGGCTGGAAACAAAAAAATCTTTCCGTTCTTCTTCGTTCCGACAACTCAGTTTTGGCGTAGAGCATTCTGCACAGAAGGTTAAAAGCAGCTTCGAATATACCGCTCCGAAAAAATATTCCGGCTGGAATCTGACGACGAATTTTGGCGAACTGGCAGGCGCGACCGGCGAAAACTTTATTGCTGTTGTCCACTTAGACGGCAATTCTATGGGCACACGTGTGCAAAACATTTATAAGAATGTCAACGATTTAAGCTGGGATAAATGTGTTGATACCTTGCAGAAATTCAGCAACAGTATAGATCGTAATTTTAAGCATGCATACAACCAAATGCTGGATGAATTAATTGAAGCACTGGATAAGCAAGCTGATGATCTGGAAGCAGCTGGAAAGGATAATCCGTGGAAGGATAAAATTTTGCCTGTACGGAAAGTCATCGGTGCTGGTGATGATGTATGCTTTGTTACTTCCGGTCAGTTTGGCATCGAATGCGCCGTCAGCTTTCTGAAACATCTGAGTAAACAGAATAATGAAGTTGATAAGAAGGGCTATGCTGCATGTGCGGGCATTGTCATGATTCATACCAAATATCCGTTCTGTGTAGCCTATGACCTGAGTGAGGAGCTCTGCTCCAGTGCAAAGAAATATGGAGCAGGTATCAAATCTGATGGTAGCCTGTCTGTCATCGACTGGCATATTGAATTTGGCCAAATGAAAGGTTCTCTGAGCCAGATTCGAGAAGATTACTGGACTGAGGATAACGGCAGACTGGAGCTTCGTCCGCTTGTTGTTGTTGGAGAAGCACCTTGCAAGGAGCGTTCTTATGCATTTTTCCATGATCTAACAGCTCAGCTAATAGACAATGCAAACGAGAATAGCATTGCAAGAAGTAAAATCAAGCAGCTTCGAAAAGTGTTTCGTCAGGGCGAACAGGAAACCATACTCGCTATACGTTGGACAGAAACAGAAAATATCCTAACAACAAGTGAGAAAGCCGGTGCATCCCATAAAACTGCATTCTTTGATGATATATTGGATGATGAGCCGATTCGCAGATGTCTTTATTTCGATTCTATTGAAGTAATGGATCACATTGATCTTTGGAGAAAGGAGGACACAAAGTGAGCCGTATTAAATTATCTTATAGAATGCGTCTGAACTCCGATGCTATTTTCAGTTCAGGTCACAGCATTCCGGGCGGTGAGGATATTTCTCTTCGTATGACCGCAGACAACAAGCCGTACATGCCTGGTTCAACACTGAAAGGTCTCCTGCGTGAACAGCTTGAAAATTGGCTGGTCTGGAACGGCTTGTCAAATGATGCTGTACAAGAGACTTTGGTACTCCTTCTTGGAGAAGCTGATCGTGGCGGAGTTATCAGTGATCGACGGTTATCTTTTCTTGACCTTCATATAACGGATACAACTCCTGAAACAGACTGGTATTCTTCCCGCACATTTACCGCTTTGGAAGATGGTATCGTCAAACCTGGTACACTCCGTTCTGCATCATGCTTGAATCGTGGTTTGGAGTTTACAGGTACAGTGTTCTGTGATGAGCAGGACAAGGAACTGGTAGAAAACAGTCTGAAATGCATTAAGCGGGTTGGATTACTTCGCAATAGAGGATTTGGTAACGTAAGTATTTCTGTTCAGAATATGAAAATTGTCAAAGCATTTGACACGGTTCGGACAATTACTTCTGCTTCCTGCCTGAAATATCGTATCCGTCTCGAAACACCGCTTGCCGTTACATATGTTGCAAGAGAGGATCGGTATCGTCAGGAAGCTGGTGATCAACGTCAAGAAGCGAGCAACTATATGGAAACTTTGAATTGTATCCCAGGCTCAACTGTACGCGGCATGGTTGTTTCATGGCTTGCACAGAATGAACCGGAGTGGTTTGAAAACCATAAGGAATTACTTCTCGGTGAATCCACTCGTTTCCTGTATGCACTTCCGGTTGTTAACGATGTAGTAACACTCCCAACGCCAAAGGGGTTCTATGCCGATAAGCAGGAAAAGGAATTTTATAATATCCTGAATGAAAAGAAGGTTCAGCCCGGACATAAGCGTGCATCTATTGGTGCTTACTGCACGATTACAGATAACAAAATTAAAGGATATACACCAAAAACGCAGAGTATTATGCGCATCCAGTGCGGCGATGACAAACAAGTATTTACAACTACCGCACTGCTTCCCGGTACCGTCTTGGAAGGATGTATTCAGTTAGATCATCCAGAGCTTGCCGAGTATATCACACAGGCATTTCAGGAAACGATCTGGCTTGGTGCAAATCGGTATGCCGGATATGGTTGCTGCGAGGTGCTTTCATTGGATGCTGATACAAATATCAATTATAGCACTTCTTACACACAAAAAGATATCATCCCGGAAACGCTGTATATGATGGCTGTTTCTCCAATTACAATGACGAAAAACGGTGAAATTGCAGGTATTGATATCGAACAGCTAAAGGCTATGCTGGACGTAGATACATTAAAGATTGAAATGTGTGCAACTTCTATTGTGGAAGTAAACGGCTTCAATCGGACATGGAAGTGTGCCTCACCTGCAGTTATTATGTATGACAGCGGCAGTATATTCCAGCTAAAATGCTCTCCCGCACCACAGGTAGACAAGTTGTTGGAGCTGGAACGTACCGGTATGGGCATTCGCCGTAGCGAAGGCTTTGGTCAGATCGTATTCATCAAGGATTTTGAAAACCTGGAAAGAATAAAGGAATCTGAAAAGAAAACAAAGCAGCTTACTAATGAGCAGATTGTGCGTCAGGCACGCTGCCGCTGGTTGACAGAAAACAAACTTCCCAAAGAATGGCCGAGTATGTCGAAAAGCCAGATCGGTGAATTGCAGCAATGCTGTGAACGTGCAATTGCTACACATGATGATTCAGAAATATTTGACTTCTTCGATCATAATGAAAAAAATCGTGGAGCAAGACATGGCGAACGATTCGTTGAAACCGGAAAAATTCTGCAACAGATTCTGAAAAACCAGACCTTGAAGGATACACTTCATTTGCCGGATAATGTCACATGCAAAGATGATATGAAGGAACGCCTCAGGCTTGTATGTGATTGGATTGACCTCAGCAGAAAGGGGGATGGCAGAGCGTGAACGGAAGATTTGAATATGCAATACGGTATCAGGCTGTTGTTACTTGCCTGAAACCATTCCGCACAGGCGGAAAAAACCGTGATTCACAAAGTATACTGCTTCATCGGGACGGTGTGCCGTTTCTTCAGGGATCATCTTTGGCAGGTGCACTGAAAAGCTGGAAGAATAATGAAGCATTATTTGGCGCCTCAAGCGAACAGAACGGTAAAACAGGATCAACGGAAGGTTCGGTTATCGTTTCTGATCTGGAATTTGAACCGAACGCTGCGACAGTTATGCGCCCAAGGCTTCGTATCAACGAGCAAAACGGAGCGGCTGCATATGCAGCAAAATTTGATGTGATGCATCTGCAAACCGGAACAAAAGGAACTTTCGAACTGTTATGGTGTGGAAAAAAATGTGAAGCAGATGATGTGAAACAGCAGCTGGAAGAATATTTATCTGCTCTGAATCAAGGATTGATTTGCCTCGGAGGACAGAAATCCAATGGCTTCGGCAGAGTTCAGGTTCAGGCACAGTGCAGACAATATAACATGACAAATCCCAATGACCGGACAGCATGGATTATGAACAGCATGGATGGCAGCGAAACTGTTGAATTGAGGCCAGTCCGTGATGATAGAATCATTCTGCATGTTACATCGAGAACAAACAGCCTTCTTGTCAAAGGTCAGACACCAGAAGGATATGGTGAAGGAAGCGTAAAAGCTGCTCAAATCAAGGAAAATGATAAGTACGTTATTCCGGGTTCATCATTGAAAGGTGCAATAAAGGCACAGGCAAAGCGAATTGCACCGTTTTTGAATATTTCTGACACTCAGTTGGAATCTCTGTTTGGAAGAGAAAGCCGCAAAGAGAATGGGCAGTCTGACAATGGCATTGCAGGAAAGATTACATTTTCTGATGCAATATTTGATGATAAAGCAAAGCGTACAGCTGTACCTCGTATACATATCAATCGCTTTACCGGCGGCACAATTCGTCAGGGATTATTCACAGAAGAAGTCATCGGCGGAAAATGTGAATGGGATATCGTAATTCCAAAATGGAAGCCTGAAAAAACAAAGGAACAGCAAACTGGTGCATTGCTGGTATTATATGCCCTGCGTGATCTTGGTATCGGTCTATATTCGCTAGGAAGTGAAAATGCTGTAGGCAGAGGGCGCATTGAATTCTTACAGATAGATATACAGACAGAAAATGGCAGTGCATTTATAAAATGCAGAGAAAATGAAGTAACTGTACAGGATGAGAACGGTATTCTTGCCGCATGGCAGCAGATGGGAGGCGATGAGCCGTGAAAATGAACACAGATCTTTCAGTCAAGGAAGCATTGGAAATCGGCAAAGCAATGCCGTATGCAATGTTTACTCATCTGAGTAAGGTAACACTCGGCAAAACTCCGACAGTTGTCTCGTTAGATGAACTGATTGAAGCCCGTTTTTTCGGAGGCAACGGAGAAATCCACATCTTTACTGAAAATGGTGAACAAAAGGCTGTTCATATTACAGATGAGGAAAACGATTCTCGTTTTCCTCCCATCGATCGGGAATATACGCTGCTCTCCAATTTCGGAAAGAAGCTCACAGTACGGCAGTATATAGATTTTGATAACGAAGAACAGGCATATATAAAAGCTGTCCGGTTGCTTGGATGGGAGGCGTAATGATGGCAGAAAAGAAAAAGAAACCTATCGATCCCTGTGCTCCATATAATTTTGTACCGCTTGCTGAAGATGTGATACTCCGCTATGAACATGAAGATGTTCTTCCGCCTCATAATGAGTGGGATGAAAATCTTCTGACCGGTGAAATTGTACTGACAGTCACTGCGAAAACACCGATATATATTTCCAATGGTAAGAAAAACGATAAAGCCGACTTTATCCGAAATATAAATGGCAATTACATCATTCCGGGTTCAAGTCTGCGAGGTCTGATTCGAAGCAATATGCAGATACTTGGTTTGGGACTGCTTCGGAAAAAGACAGATTTTCAGGATATATATCTGTTTTACAGAGAAATGGCAAGTGCGGAAGATTCTGCAAGAGCTGATCTGAAGAAACAGTATCGTGAAACACTTGGAATTGTGAAAGGTGAAAACGGCGAATCCGATGAACCGCCGAAGGTTATGGCAGGTTATCTTCGATGCGAAGGCAGGAACTACAGTATTATCCCACTTGCGGATCCTGTGCTGAAAATTAAGCGTAACAGTAGACTCGCTCAGAAGAAATCTTCTTATAAAAAAGATAAAAATCGCCAGTTTATGTCATGGAGTGATTGCTATGCATTTACAGAAAATGTATGGTATAAAGCAAATGGCAATGAGGTTGCTGAATTATTCAACAGCTGGGAATATAAAAAGCTGCACCGTACCGATCTCCAAAAAGGTGTTTTAATGGGAAATGGATATATGGATAAACAGAATATTCTCTATTTATTTCCTGAGGAGAAAAAATTTGGGCGTCAGATTCCAATCAGGAAGGAAAACATTATTTCCTACCGTGAGGATTGGGAAGCCAGAAAACGCCAGTTAAGCGGCCAAACCGGAAACGATAAAAATTTCTGGGCATTACCCGGAAACGGTCATAGTAAGCCTGTGTTTTATCTCATGAAGAACGGCAAGCCGTATTTTGGAATGTCACCTTATCTGAGACTGTATTATGATTTCTCTCTCGGACACGGACTGCCAGAGCAGCATAAAGCATTACAGGGGCAAACGGTACTTGATTATCCCAATGCTATCATGGGCTATGCTGAAGGTAAAACAGCATACCGTTCCAGAGTCAGCTTTGGCGATTTACAGGTAATCACAGCTGCAAAAACGCAGGACAGTGTGCTGGTTATTCCTGGTGAACCGAAGCCGACCTTCTTTGAAGCATATTCCACAGAAGGAAAAAGCTATAATGAAAAGGATTTTCGTCTGCGTGGTATCAAACAGTATTGGATGAAAGATGCAGAAATACCTCGGTATCAAAAGATCAACCCCAATACAGCAAGTACACTGCTTCCTCTTCCGACAGGCACATCCTTTACAGGAACCATTCGATATAAGAACCTGCATCCTGACGAGCTTGGACTTCTGCTTTGGTGTCTGAAGCTGGATGATGGCTGTGAACAGGAGTATTATCAGAATATTGGCATGGGCAAGCCGTATGGATATGGACGGATAAAAATTCATGTTGACGCATTAAAGGAATACGATCCGACTACCTTATACAACAGCCTCGAACTTCCAAAAATAGATACATCTCGTACAAGCGAACGTGTACAAGAACTGATTGAAGATGAATATCTCACATATGCAGCAGCAAAGCTAAACCGTCAGACGCTGCGGACTCTGCCTCATATTCAGGATTTTATGTTTATGAAGCGTACCATACGCACGGATAAAAAGAATGTATCTTATATTCCAAGTCCGGGACAGCATAGAAATTTGACGAAAGTACTAGAAACAGTGACAGAGGTCAAATATCGGATGGAAGATAGCGAAGAAACCCAATAATCAAAAGAAGCCAGATACAGAGCATTTCGTAAACTCTGTTATCTGGCTTTTGTTCTTAATGAATTTAGCGAATAATCTCAAACATTCCGAAACCGGTGGAATTTCTTGCGCCTAAACCTGTATGATACAGAAATCTCAATGCCTCCGGTTTACCCTGTAAGAGATAAGTGCCATTCCATGCAGTGACACGGAAGAATCGGAAATCAGTCACCACCTTATCCTTGCTTGCAATGGAAAGTGCATAGATTGCAATCGTATCATCCGGAAACTCTCCGAAAACACTCTTCCATTTGTTACGGTAATTTTGATTTACCAGTCTGGCAAAGTCATCATCCAACGGATTGTAATATTTCGTATGTCCATCCGGCAATGTTGTATGCACAGTGATTGGCGAAAGCATACGGATTTTCAGCTGCGTACAGTCTGGATCCAAATCCAACTCTGATATGCTCAGCTTTTCCAAAACAATCTCCTGTTTATTCAAGATATAAGTCTGGTGCAGCTGTAATGCCTGCTGCAGAATCGCGGCCTGTGCAGGATCGGCAGTACGAATGGAAAATGATACAGCGGATGGAAATGTCAGTGTCTTATTGCGGTAGTATGATTTTCCGCGCAACTGACTGAAGCAGAACATTTTGAAATGCTTGCCCACAGGTTCTCCATAGCCTGCATCATGTAAAAATTCGCTGTACTCCGGCTCCAAGCGCATCACATGATACACTAATCCCTGTACACAGCTTTGGTAGGCAACTGGTACAATAAGCCGGTTTGTACGGAAGGTGAGATCAAATAATATAACAATTCCTTCTTTCAGATATCTTACAAAGTCTCCTGTTCTTGTTTCAGTTCAGGAGATTTTTTGTCAAAGAAGTTCAATTCCTATGCAGGTACGGTACTTTCGATACGATCCAGAAAAATACCTTCAGAAATATGAGTATCAATTCCTATGCAGGTACGGTACTTTCGTGGTTGCGGTTGCAGCAAAGAAGTGGCTGACAGTTTCAATTCCTATGCAGGTAAGGTACTTTCATAATGAATCCAGAGATCATTGTTCCGATAAAGGTTTCAATTCCTATGCAGGTAAGGTACTTTCGGCGGGACCGATAGCAATTATCGTTGCACCTATGTTCGCGTTTCAATTCCTATGCAGGTAAGGTACTTTCA
>JAEDDO010000077.1 GCA_016298055.1 Frisingicoccus sp. | reverse complement strand
CTCCTGAAGTTATTTTCTTTATTCTTTATACCACAGTCAGCGCCTGTTTTCCAAGAGTATTATACCTTAAAGTGCAAATTTCTTTTTCATAGGCCGTCTTCTTTCCCTCATAAGGATCATTAAAATAATAGTGTTGATCGTCATATCCGATGAGCACCATACAATGTTCATTTGCCGGCCAGTAAAAATGACTTCCGTCTTTCAGATACCAGTCATTTCCCGGATAACTCTCCATCATGCCGATGGTGACCCATACAAGTACAGGTCTTCCCCAGTCAATATGATCCCGACAGAGCATATCAAATTCCGCCCCTGTCAGATTTCTTACACGATTTTCACATTTCATGCAGGAAATAAGTGCCTTTTCGATGACCGGAGCCATGCATCCGTAGGCATTTCGCTTTTTCGGATCACCGACAAAAAATTCAAAGGGATCCGGCCCAAAACGTTTCCCTTTTTCCTTATAAAAGACACTGTTTTTCGGCAAATGATTTTTCACAAAAGAGGTTACATCCACATCATATCCATGATAACCAAGAAGCATGACCGCACTGACAGATTCACAGCCTGTTGGAAAATCCGGCCATTGGGATAGGACCGGAACATCCAGAAGCGGCATACTAAAAGCTGCATCTTTTTTATCTGTATCAAACATTCAGAACACCTCGCATCCATAAAATGTATACCATACACATATTCAAAAAAATGCAGCTCTATGCATCTATTTTTTAATTTTAATCATTCCATATATTTGTCCAGCAAACCGGAAGCTCCGGATTTTCCACCCGAACCGGTTCCGGATAGTCTTTTCCGTAAAGCTCCAGCTCCACATGATCAATAATTTCCGGTTCCACCGGCTCATTGACTTCTACACCTTCAATCGGAAAATCAACCGGAATTGTTTTTACTTTTTCAAGCCGGTATATTTCATCCATGCCCTCAAGAACCTTGCCGAACACCGGATAAATTCCTTTATGATCCGGACAATCTCTCAAAGGAAAGAAAAATTCACAGCTGGCAAGGCCTGCTTCGCCGTAGCCGCCCATGCACACACAGCCCGGATGGGAATCTAAAGGTTCAATCTCCGGATTCAGCTGAAATTCATTCGGTATAAGATACTGACACTCTTTTGCGCCAAAAGCCGTATAACTCATATCGATCCAATTGCCCGGAACAATACGCTGGATTGCATGATGGTCCATATACCCACCCTTTGCTGCAAAAATAAAACTGTTCACTGTATTTGGTGCTGCTTCCGGAAACAATTCGATCACGATCTTCTTACCATTTGCCATATGTAAAGTTGCTTTTGGATTCATTAAAATATTCCTCCTATTCAATAATCTCAAGTTCTTTTGAATAATGATTGAGCACTTCACATCCCTCTTCTGTGACAAGTACAAGATCTTCCACACGAACCCCCGTATCCTCTGTCAGATAAATACCCGGCTCAATCGAGAAAATCATACCCGGCTCAGCCTTCCATGTGCTGACCGAAGACACATCACCAAACTCATGCTCATCCAAACCGATAAAATGTCCGAGACGATGTGTAAAGTTTGGTCCGTATCCCGCATCTGAAATAAGATCTCTCGCTGTTTTGTCAATTTCAGAAAGAAGCATTCCCGGGCGGATGACAGCCTCTGCAGCTTCATTGGCTTTTCGAACGGTATCATAAATTTCACGGCACCGGTCATCTGCATATTTATAATAAAATGTGCGGGTCATATCTGAACAATAGCCGTCTTTAATACATCCCACATCAAAAAGAACACAGTCACCTTCCTTTAAAACCGTATCATCCGGCATATGGTGCGGATCTGCTGCATTTGCTCCAAAAGATACGATCGGTTCAAAAGAAAAACTTTCTGCTCCAAGATCAAGATAAATTTTCAGCATTTGCTCCGCCACCTGCTTTTCTGTCACTCCTGCATGAATGAGACCTTTGAATTTCTCCATAGCCTGATCATTGATAAGAGATGCGGTCCGCATCTTTTTCTGTTCTTCTTCATCCTTGATTCCTCTTGTCATATCAACAGCCAGAGAACTTCCCACAAATCGAGATGCCGCATTCTTTTCCATCAACGGAAGCAAAAACCGGGCTTTCAGATCCTTATCAACACCAAGCGGAAGCTTCGGATCAATAAACTCAGCAACCATATCCATGACCGGATCCGTATCACTGTACCATACTTTTTCAACCGGCATATCCTCCGGTGCTCCGAAAAGACGGTTAATAAAAAATACCGGTTTTTCTTCCGGACGAAGCAGAAGTCCTAAAAAACGCTCTCCCGGAACAACCGACACATCGGTCAGATAATAAATAGATAATGGGTCCACAATAAGCATCTGAGAAAGTCCCATTTTATCTAAGGCATCCATAACTCTCTGAATTCTTGATTCTTTCATTATAATTTTCCTCCTAATGTAAAAAAGTCCCGTAGATTGTACTTTACAGGACTTTTCTTATTCATTAAAACTGTTTTCTTAATTTCGGATCTAACAGGTCTCGTAAACCATCACCGATAAAGTTGGCACCAACGGCCATTGTAAAAATTGCCAGTCCCGGAAATCCTGCGACCCAGAACTTATTAAAATAATCCACACCATCAGATACCATCATACCCCATTCCGGTGTCGGAGGTGCAGATCCGAGTCCGAGGAAACTTAATGTGGAGAACATTAAGATCTGATTTCCGATATCTGTAGTTGCCATAATAAGCACCGAACTGATACTGTTCGGAATGATCTCTTTAACAAGAATTCTTGCTTTGGAAGCCCCGAGTGCTTCAGAAGCGGCAACATATTCATTTTCCTTTACACTGAGCACCACACTTCGCATGAGTCGAGCATAGGTCGGCCAGGCAACAATAACGAGAGCGAACATGGTATTAAAAAGATTCGATCCCATGACTGCATTAATGATCATTGCCAGAATAAGCGATGGGAAAGATAAGATCATCTCGGAAATACGCATCATGACCGTATCCACAATGCCGCCCACATATCCTGCGATAGCACCGTAGAAAGTTCCGATAACGCCTGCAATGACAACCGTCAGACATCCTGCCAGAAGCGAATATCTCCCGCCGTAGATAACACGGCTGAAAATATCACGACCAAAATTGTCTGTGCCAAACCAGTGAGCACCGCTCGGTGGCTGAAGACGTATCGTCAAATCCTGCACGATCGGATCATAAGGTGCAATTACCGGTGCAAGTATCGCTGCCAGTATCCAGAAAAGGCAGATAATAATTCCCAATGTAAACAGGTAATTGGATTTCAACAGTTTTTTCAAAGCTCGTAACATTAGCTGCACCTCACTCTCGGATCAATAATACCATACAAAATATCAACGATCGTATTAATGACCATGTAATTCAATGCAATCAGAAGTGCCACGCCAATGATTGCCGGATAATCCGCGGATAAAACGGATTGATAAGCGAACTGACCGACACCAGGCCAGCTGAAAATAGTCTCAACAAGAACCATACCACCTAAAAGGTTTCCGAGTCCCAGACCAATAACTGTCAGAACCGGAATTAAAGCATTCCCCAAAGCATGACGAATGATCAGAGCTGTTCTTCCAAGTCCCTTGGCACGGGCTGTACGAATATAATCTGTCGACATGACATCCAAAAGGTTCGAACGGGTCGTTCGTGTGATCAAACCCATTGTAAATGCCGCCAGAACACATCCCGGAAGAATCAGATGACGAAGTGCATCCAGTGCTTTTGCCGGATTACCTTCAAGCAGACTGTCGATCACATACATTCCCGTCACGGTCTGCGGTGCAGAAAATGTATTGCTCAGTCGCCCCGGTCCTGGAAGAATCTTTAATTTATAATAAAATAAAAATAACACCAGAAGCGCAAACCAGAAACTCGGTATACTGACACCTGTGACCGAAATCGCACGCACACCCTGGTCAGCCAGACTGTTACGCTTGATTGCTGAAATAATACCAAATAAAATTCCAAAAACTGCGGCAATGATAATCGCAAACAATGCCAGTTCGATCGTTGCCGGATAACATCTTACAAGTTCTGTCAATACCGGCGTGTTCGTTCGAATCGAAGTACCCAGATCAAACTTAAAAAGATTTTTCATATACAAAATATATTGGACAAAAATCGGCTGATCCAATCCATATTTTGCCTTATAAGCCGCGACAATTGTCGGATCACTCAGCGCACGCTGGCTCAGATTGGCAACAACCGGATCACCGGGAACCATTTTTGTCAGTATAAATACCAGAGTAGCCACACCAAACAGCATAATTACAAGGTAAATCAATCTTTTTCCTATAAACTTAAGCCGTTCCATAGAACACATCTCTCCCCTCTTTTTCATTAGTGCTTTTATAACAGGTATTTTCGTCAGACCGCATGTCCTTACATAATATACATGCGCAATCACGACAACATCTGTACATGAAATGTCCTACCGGGAACAGAACAACCATCTGTCCCCGGCAGGAAAATATAAAACGGATTATTTCACGTTAATCAATGTAAGATCTAATGCATATGGATCAGAAATAGCAACACCTGTAAGTCTTGTGTTATAACCGATGTGTGCAGGAGCCTGAGCAATAAATACAAATGGGCCGTCTTCATACATCATATCCTGAACCTGTTCAAGAGTTGCAATTCGTGCATCATTTTCTGTAGCTGACATAGTTACTTCATATAATGCGGAAAGTTCCGGAGCCATATCTGTTGTCCAGCCGGCTCTCAGACCTACAGTTTCTCCCGGAAGGAATTCGAGCTGAACGTTTGGATCGTTGTAATCGATTCCCCAGTACATAACTGTAAATCCTAACTGTCCGTCACGGTAAGCATCACCGTATCCTGCAGCCCATGCCTGAGTTACAATATTGCAGTTGATACCGATCTGAGCAAGGTCATCTTTTACTTTCTGAGCAAGGTCAGTTAAAAGAATACCTTCCATATCAAGATCTGTTACAGTAAGGTCAATATCAAATCCATTTGGATAACCGGCTTCTTCAAGAAGTTTCTTAGCTTCTTCGATATTTGTATAATCAGCCGCTCTCTCACCTTTACTTCCCATAAATCCGGACTGGATAACAGAATAAGGTGTGATTGTACCCTGACCGCAGATTGTCTGGATACCTGTATAATCAAGTGCTTTACGGATAGCCTGCTGAACCTTTGGATTAGAAACAGGTCCGCCGATGCTTTCATCCATGTTCATCATAACAAAACCTACAGTTTTTGTTGCAGAGTTGATCAGCTCAACGTTTTCTGCACCTGCCAGTTCTGCCATTGTATCATCTGTCATATTCAATGCCACATCCACATCACCGGAAGATAATGCCATCATCTGAGCGTTGGAATCCGGCTGGATCTTGATGATATATTTGTCAACGTTTGTAGCTTCACCCCAGTAATTCGGGTTCTTTTCAAGAACAATTTCAGAATCCGGAATATAGCTTGTCATAATATACATACCGGAACCTGCACTTGTTGAATTTAAGTAATCCTGTGCAGTATCTGTTGTTGCTGCATCTGCTGCATCTGTACCACCGTTTTCTTTTACAACTTCACTGTCAAGAACAGCCAGTGCGGAGTATGTTAATTTTGAAAGGATCGCACTGTCCGGCTGTGTCAGGTGGAAAACAACCGTCTTAGGATCCGGTGTTTCAATGCTTTCAATTGTATCACAGATGAAGGATGGATTTCCCTGAAGATTTTTGCATCGATTAATACTGAAAGCAACATCTGAAGATGTTACTGTATTACCGCTTGCAAATGTTGCATCTTTTAACACAACTGTCAATGTCTTTCCATCTTCGCTGAATTCATATGTATCTGCAAGACATGGTTCCGGAGCACCGTCATTTGTGTAAAATTTGAAAAGATTCTCATAACATGCATTAATTGGAACCGGCGGATATTTCTCATAAACATATCCCGGGTCCAATGTTGAGAAGCCGGAGCCCATTGCTACAACAACTGTATTCTGGCCGGCTGCTTCTGTTTCCTGTGTGCTCTCAGCTGCTTTTGTTTCGCTCTTGCTTCCGCCGCCGCATGCAACACAGCCAAGCACCATTGTCAGACATAAGCCTAAAGCTAAAAGTCTTTTTTTCATAAAAACTCCTCCTAGAAATATATTGAGATGTCGATATTCGACATAATCTCCTTACTCATAAAGATGACACGCCACAAAATGTCCCGGATCAACTTCCTTCAGCTTCGGTGCAAGGATCCGGCACTTATCACACACTTTCCGGCAGCGTGTCTGGAAATGACATCCCGACGGCGGATTGGAAGGACTCGGAACCTCGCCTTCAAGATGAATACGCTCTGTCTGTATCTCCTGATCCACCTGTGGAATCGCCGAAAGCAGAGCCTCTGTATACGGATGATATCTTTTTTCATAAAGCTGATCATATTCCGCGATCTCAACGATACGACCCAGATACATAACTCCGACACGGTCACTGACCTGATAGACAACGTTCAGATTATGTGAAATGAAAAAATATGTCAGTCCCAGTTTCTGTTTCAGTTCCTGAAGCAGATTCAAAACCTGAGCCTGAACCGAAACGTCCAGAGCGGAAACCGCCTCATCACAGATGATGATCTTCGGTTCCAATGCGAGTGCCCTCGCTATACCGATGCGCTGCTTCTGACCACCGGACAATTCATGCGGATATCGACTCAGATGATATTCATCCAGCCCTACAAGCTGCAGAAGTTCTTTGATCCGTGCCTCCACATCCATCTGTCCCGTCAGCTTATGAATCTCAAATGGTTCCATAAGAATCTGCCGGATCGTACGACGCGGGTTCAGGCATGCGGACGGATCCTGAAAAATAATCTGTGCCTCCTTGCGCATCTGCTTCAGTTCAGAACCCCTCAAATCTGAGATATCCCTGCCATCCAGATAAATATGACCTTCTGTCGG
This sequence comes from Frisingicoccus sp., assembly GCA_016298055.1. Classification (GTDB taxonomy): domain Bacteria; phylum Bacillota; class Clostridia; order Lachnospirales; family Lachnospiraceae; genus Frisingicoccus. The sequence goes on along the minus strand of JAEDDO010000077.1, from coordinate 2,300 downwards.
TTTCTGAAGTCTTACAAGTGTGCGGCCCAGTGTACTTTTACCGCATCCGCTCTCTCCAACGACTCCGAAGGTCTCGCCCTTCATGATCTCGAAGCTGACGTCATCTACTGCTTTTACACTTCCGGATCTTCTGTTTTTTCCTTTAAAATATACTTTAACATGGTCGGCTTTTACCAGCACTTCCTTTTTATCTGCGGCCATAAGCTAACCCTCCTTACATTCATCTGTATCTGTATAAAGCCAGCATCTGACCTGACGTTCTTCGGAAATATGTACAACCGGCGGCTCTGTCTTACGGCACTTTTCTGTCGCATGAGGACATCTTGGCCAGAAACTGCAGCCCTCAATGCGTTCCGTCGGATTCGGCACCATTCCTTCAATTGTTGACAATGGCGGACGATCCTTCGTAATTCTCGGAATCGCACTCAACAATCCGATCGTATACGGATGTTTCGGATCTTTAAACAGATCTCTCACCGGTGCCTGTTCTACAATATGTCCTGTATACATAACGATAACCGTATCACATAACTCACTGATGACACCAAGGTCATGGGTAATAAAAAGAACAGAGGTATTCATCCTTTTATTCAAATCACGGATCAGATCAAGAATCTGAGCCTGAATCGTCACATCCAATGCGGTTGTCGGCTCATCCGCGATCAAAATCTGAGGCTGACAGGCCAAAGCCATCGCAATCATTACACGCTGACGCATACCGCCGGACATCTGATGCGGATATTCATGGGCACGAACTTCCGGATTCGCAATACCTACAGCTCGCATCATATGAACAGCCTCTTTCATGGCATCTTTTTTATTCAATCCACGGTGAAGCCGAAGAGATTCTGCAATCTGCTTACCGCATTTAATGATCGGATTCAGAGAAGTCATAGGTTCCTGGAAAATCATGGATATTTCATTCCCCCGGATATGCTGCATCTCCTTCTCCGGAACCTTCACCAGATCCTTTCCCTTATAGAGAATCTCACCCTCCGTAATCTTTCCCGGAGGATTCGGAATAAGCTGCATAATTCCAAGAGATGATACACTCTTTCCGCTTCCGCTCTCGCCGACGATTCCAAGTTTCTCACCTTTATGTAATGTGTAATTTAAGTGATTGACAGCCTTTACCGTACCTTCAACCGTCTTAAATTCAACACACAGATCCTTAATTTCTAAAAGTTTTTCTGACTGAATCATTTTCTCCACAAACTTTCTAAGTATGATAATCAATATATAACCTAGAATATACCATTTTTTGTATTAAAATTCAATACATTCTTCAACAATTTATTAAGTTAATGTATGAAATGCATTTTATCAAAAGTCAAAATGGACTTTTTACTCCACATTATTTGACAAATACTTAAAAGTTCCATCCTCAAATGGACACACAACCAGCTTATTTTTATACACACAATCCTCATTATAATCCGGGCGCACGCCATCAATGATCAATGTCCATGTCCCATCACCATTTTCGCTGTAATCCACAACCTCACCAAAAACAGGATAAGGCTTTGCCCGGATTCTTTCGTATTTATAGCTGTCCTTATCTGTATCATAGCCACAATATTGCCTGAGTTCATCTGTCGTCACCGGAAAATACCTTGTCATGATCTGCTCATAGATTCCCGCCGGTATCCTTCCATCTTCAACTTTTAGATTTTCTCCTGTATAAATACGGTAAATATCCTCAAACATACACGGCATGAGAATATCTGTTACATTGCTCTCATCCCAGTTCGTCACCAGCATATTATAATTCAGATAACTCAAACCTTTCACATACTTTTTCGTCATCTGCCTGCACATTTCCGATAAAGGTTCCACTCTGAAATAACCGCCAAAACTTGCATGTTCCATGACATAGGCATTTCGATAAATAAAATAACCTTTCTCTGTAAGCAAAATACTCTCCAGCTCATTCATACCGCATCCAATGATCTCCGGATTTCCGTCCCGATTCCATTCCATACCCACATAATAAAACTGAAGACTGCCATTTCTGCACGCAAAGGTCTGAGAAGATAAAATTCCGCTTTCATAGACCTTAAAAACAGTCACCATGCTGTCCTTTCCCGATATATATTCGGAATAAAACAGGTTGACCTGTTCATAATTTTCCATATTCATATCATCCGCTACACTGACAAATCCTTCCTCTCCAAGCCTCTCAACGAGACGCTGACACTGATCCTCCGTCAATATTCTGTATGCATAATCTGAATCCGGATTTATTAATTCCGCTTCCCGGTAAATATCAGAGCATAAATCTGCTGCTCTCATGGCTTCCT
>JAEDDO010000076.1 GCA_016298055.1 Frisingicoccus sp. | reverse complement strand
GTGTGGATATCAAGAAAACATTACAACTATCTAAACAAAAGAATTGCTGACCTTGAAAAACAACTTCAAAGTCAGCATATAACACTTGGACTAAATGTAATTCTAAAAGATGGTTCATTGTTTTTGTATCCAAGAAGAAAAAACTTGGAATATGGAGTTAAAGATAACAATTTGGAAGGTCAGCAGAATGTATGATTGAATATTGCTTTGCAGGTTCAGATGATTCAAAGCTTGGTATACCTGATATATGAACTGATCCGTCGAGATTTTCATCTTTGTTATCATAATGAATAACAAGTCTAGCATATTCCATTTGATCAATATAAAGCTGGTCAACAATTTTTAAAAGTTCAGATACTTTGACAAAAGTAATGGATTCATGACTGTCTATTTTGTACATAGAGAAACTCCTTTCGATATATGTATAAGAGAGATAAGGAAATATGTCTAAAAAAGTATAGGAGTTTAGAAGGAAAAAATCAAGATTACATAATATGGAATTAGGGAAGGAGTGATGAAGAGTGAAAGCAGAAGTATTTGCGGAAATGCCAAACGAATTAAAAACAATAGAGATTGATACAAGGAATAAGATATTCAAAATTAATGGTGAAGATTTTGGAGAAAGATGTACTGGATTTAATATTCACTGTGATGCAACAGAAGGATTCATGGTAAGAATGAATATCGATGCTGATATATTGTTTGTTTCGAAGTATAACCTGAAAGGGGAGAAAATTTAAAGCCATGCAGAAGAAGGGACAGCAGGGCATGGATAGAAAAGGACTGTTGCACCGGTACAAAGAAAGGATGGATATCATGGAAAATCAGGTAAGTATGGAATTAGTAGACAGGATCTATCAGTGTCATTGCAGCAGCATGGAAGAGTGGCAGGAAGGACATCCGGTTGAATCTTGGATTGACCATAATGGAAATATTTGCGTTCGATATGAGAGTGGTAAGTATTGGCACTATAAGCCGGATGGAAGTGGATTTACATGGTGGTAAAAGGCAGCAGGAGAAAAATTATTAAAAAATAATAAACTGCGGGACATTCGGTTGTATCTGGGTTTATAAATTAGAAAACTAGTTGACGAGGTAAACAGTCCGTGCCTTCTGTGCGGTGCGTAAGCACCGGTTTCCCCTTATAACAACCAATAGGCAAAGTGGAGTGCAGGTGTCCCATCACCTGCGCACCGCACAGAGGGTACGGAAAGGAATTTTGTACAAACAGTACAACATAGGATGGAACGAGGAGGTGAAGCCTATGGCAGAGAACAAGGAAGGATATACTTGTACCGTTCATTATTCGGAGGACACGTCCAAGAGAATGACGGAAGCATTGACGGACTTGTACTACAAGATGCAGAAAGGTATTGCGGAGAATGAAGAACATGATGACAGGACCGCATAATGCGGTCCTAAAGTACAAGAGAAGGATGGCAGCAGGGGAGTATACATAGGGTGCTTTTATTTTTTTTACCTTTTTTCAGGAAGAAGTAGGGACTTTTAGAGGATTGGAGGTGGTCTGATGCTGGAACATGGACAAGTTATGGAAGGCTTAAGAGAGAAAGCAAAGAAGTTTAAAAAGGCCTATGATGCAAAGGATTATCTGTCTGCGATGTGGATTTACAACGAGGCACTTAACATAGCTGTGTTTATGGAGCTTTCCGAAGAGGACAAGCAGGAACTGTTCGGGGACAGGCAGAACGTGGATGAGTGGAAGGAAGAAGACGAGAAAGGACTTTTTAAGGAATCCATGGTGGAACGTGCAAGGTTATGGTGCATCCGTAACAACAAGACAAGGCAGGAAGTAGTGGACACGAGGTACACAAGGATTTCGGCAAAAAAATAGAACCGGGTACTGGAATACCTGGTTCATGGCGTTGTTTGCTTCGTGGCTTACAAAAAGCAAAAATGTTCTTTATTATTGTAAGCCAAAATGCCGGAAAAGTCAAGTTTTTCAAGGGATTCGCAAATCCCTATCGTGGCAATATTAGTATATTAAACTTAGGACAATTTCTTTATAAGGGAATACGTAAGAGGGCAGAAAAGGATGGCTTACTGGAAGGATGTGTTCGAGTTTACTGACTCGAATGAATATGAATATAAATTTGCAGGGAATTATGGAGCGAAGGGGGAGAAGAGGGCAAAGAGGAAGAAGCCGACTCCGGAGCAGATAAGAAAGCAGAACCAGATAAACAGGGAGAAATATGTAAGGAGACTGATCAAGAAGAATTTCCGGCCGTATGACATATGGGCATGTCTGAAATATCCAAAGGGAATACGGAAGAAGCTGGAAGAGGTAAAGAAGGACTTTAGGGATTTTATTAGAACCATGCAGAGAAGATACCGGAAGGTAGGGGAAGTATTCAAGTACATATACAGGATGGAGATAGGAGAGAAGGGAGGTATCCATATACATATTCTTGTAAACCGTCTGCGAGGACAGGTAAATACGGATGTGATCATGCAGGAGGTATGGGGACATGGTGTAGTAGATTACAAGTCCATATATGCAGAAGGAGGATATGAGAAGCTGGCAGAGTATATCGTGAAGAAGCCGGAAGAGGATGGAGATGCATATAAGCAGCTTTCATTACTTCCGGAAGAAGAACAGGGGAAATACCTATCTTACAACTGTAGTCGCAATCTGATACGGCCAAAGGCAAAAAGGAAGGAATACAGACACTGGAATATGAGAAAGATTCTGAAGGATGGTCCAAAGCCTAGAAAAGGTTATTACATAGATAAGAACAGTATTGTTAGCGGGGTAAATGCATTTACGGGAATGTCTTACCTGCACTATACAGAATACCGGATAGATACGAAAAAGGACAGCTGGCAGCAGGATGATGGTGGAGGAGGTTAAAAGTGTTAGACAGGTATGTGGATAAGTGCCTTGCGATTTGTTCGGAACAGATACTGCGGGGCTTTTGAAAGAGGGTGAAAAAGACGTTTAAAGTGAACATTTATATAGAAACAGATTCAATGGATGTAAAAAGAAAATACAGGGCATATGCAGCAATTGTTGAATATATAAAGCAGGACGGAAAACATGAGAAAAGACAGATCAATGAAATAGTATATGCAACAAGGAATCAGGTCATGCTGATTGCATTAAGTGAAGCATTGGGAATCCTGACAAAGAAATGCGATATTACCGTGTACATGGACAGTAAGTATGTACAGGGGAATATCAGAAAAGAGAAATTGGATAAATGGCAGCAGAACGGATGGAAGACGGTACGTAATGAAGGGATTGCCAATGTAGAAGAGTGGAGAGAGCTGATAAAGAACATAAAAGGTCATAATATTGCTTTTTCAAATACAAAGTCATATGAAGATAAAGAAAAACTGAAAAAGCAGGTAAAGGAAATGATGAAACAGAGGGAACAATGGGAACAGCAGAGATTAGACGGAGGAATATAAGAAATGGGAGATATGAGGACACAGGGAAGACTGAATAATGCGCAGGGACACAGTTTTGAAAATTATATTATGGGAGCATGCAAGAAGTATGAGGACTTAGGAGTGGCTAAAATTGCAAAAGTACCGGAACCGTTTAGAACATTGCGTAAATACCGTGATGGGACTGCAACAGTGAGATTTACAGGAAATGCAGAGCCGGACTTCATGGGATGCCATAGAGGTGGGGTGATCATTGCATTTGAAGCGAAAAGGACACTGACAAATAAACTAATGCAGAGTGTTGTTACGGAACATCAGTGGGAAGCACTGGACGGATATGAGAAGCTGGGTGGAACAGTTGGAGTATGCGCTGGAATAGGAAATGAAACTTTTTGGATAGACTGGAAGGTATGGAAGAACATGAAGCAGATATATGGGCGTAAATACATAATGGCAGCAGATGTACAGCCATTCAAAGTTGTATTTGACGGAAGCATTTTGTTTCTGGATCCGGCAGATGATGATGCATACATAAAAGAGAGCTTAAGGATACAGGAGATGTTGAATAGTTAGCCTTTTGACTCAATCAGGGAGTATTTTATATATCACACAGTTACTGTTAAAAGCCATGGTAGCCACGCCCTGTATTGGGCGTGGGGAAAGGAGAAAGGGATGGAAAACAGAATAAACGATTGCGACATCGCAATAGAAGCAGTTATGAAGCTGAAAAAGGAATTTGAAAATATTGAGAAGAGCAGATTTGTGTCATTTTTGGAGGATGTGATAGAAGAAAATGTGTTAAAGGAAGACCAAACAGGAGAAAGCGAGTTGGCACGTGGAATCATGAGGGATGACAGGAACCTGATAGGATGCATGGCAATGGTAGTTGACTGGGCATTCGTGAATAAAGAACACATTGATGACAGAATCGTGAAAGCAACGCCGTCGAAAGTAAGGACACCTTTATATCTTGGATGGCCGGACAGGTCAGAGGTACTGGAGATTGCAAAGGGATATTACACGGAGAAGGAAAAGTAAATGATAGCATATAAAGGATTTCATAAAGACATGACATGTACAATGGGAAAGGGTAGCTTCCGGTATGAACAGGGAGTTACATACAAAGAGGAAAGTGCGAAATGTACAAATACAGGATTTCACTGTACTGAGGATCCTTTAGGATGTCTTTTCTGGTATGACAAAAACGATGACAGATATTTTATGGTAAGGGCAGAAGGAGACATTAACGAAGATGATTGTCATAGCAAGATAAGCTGCACGGAAATCACGCTTGTGAAGGAGCTGACAAGGGTACAGTTGGCAGCACATGCATGCAGGTATATGCAGAAATATCCGAAAAGGAAGAGAGACTCAAGATATGTATATGAAGAAAAGGGGAAGACAGAAGAGGATTTTATAATAGTAAGGGGAAAACACCCTGTGGCAGCAGGAGAAAAGGGAACAATACTGTTCCTGCTTCAGGAGGAAGAAAAAAGTACAAAAATAAGGATGATTGAGGTATATGAGGTAGACGGGAAAGAGATAAAGGCGGGGCAATATTATGGAATGGGAGGTGTAAAGGTGAAATGCAGAAAAAAGAACTGAGAAAGCTGAGACGGCTTAATGCCACAAAGGCAATGATAAGGCTGGCAGCAGTGAATGAAGGAAAATGTGAGCGTAAAGAGTCGTCATGGCATAAGACTGACTGTAAACGGAAATATGGAATATTCATGCGCGCACAGAATCTTGGAAAATACATAAAGATTGCGATATTCATACCGGATGACCTGAATGATGGGAGAAAAAAGCCAAGGTTTGAAGTATTCTTGAATGTAAAAGGCAGTGAGTACATAACAAGGGAGTGGGGGAAGGATGAAACGGAGCTGTGGAGAACGGCAAGAATCGACAACCTTGATTATGCTTATTATGTAAAAGGAAATGATAAATACAGTTATATGTATTATTCCCAAAAGGAAGCATGGATGGAGCCGTCACAGGCAAGGTATATTGCAGAGCTGATGGGAATGAAAGAAGGCAGCAGGGGATACAAGGCAGTAAGAACGTGGCAGGAAAGAATACAGAAGCAGAATATCGCAGAAAAGGAAAGACGGGAACAGCTGCCATGGGATGAAGACATGAAGCTTGTGCCGGACAGGATGCCTGATGGGTTTGAAAAGTGGTGGCAGAAGGAAGTAATCAGCAAGCATTTTATTTTTTATACATACGACCGGGACGGAGCAAAGGAAGGATATTGCTCTTATTGTGAAAGCATGGTACAGCTGAAGGAAAAACCGAAACACAATCTGGAAAGCAGATGTCCGAAATGCCACAGGAAAATAATATATAAGGCAGATTCAAAGGTACAGAGACTTGAGACTACAACATATGAATGCCAGCTTGTGCAGAGGACAGGGGAAGGCATCGTAGTCAGGTACTTTGAGGTGTGGAAGAGTTACAGGTGGAGAGGACCGGAGTCACCGGATTATAAGGCACATGAATACAAGAGAGTGCTGTTTTTTGAGGATAAGGTACACAGGACGTACAAATGGGGAATTTACAAGAATAAATTTGACAGATGGATACCAGGGGACATGTATAACAACAGGTCAGTCATACCTGTATACAGAAAAAATATGACACAGATATTTAGGACTTTCCTGAAGAAAAGTTCACTGAAGGAATGGATCAGGAGCGGAAGAAACGTGAACGTGGGAGCGTACCTGATTGATGAGGAAAAAAATCCGGTAATCGAGAAGCTTGTAAAGATAGGTCTGCTCGATCTGGCAGGAACATGGGAGATACGGACGGATAACAATTTTCTTATAGATAAGAATGAGACAGAATTAACCAAAATGCTCAGGCTTGACAGGATGAGGCTGGAAAGGCTCAAAAAGATAAATCCAAAGAAAATAGAGACACTGGAATGGATGCAGATGGATAAACTTAACAGAAGTCCTTTTGATGATGGAATGATAAGTTATTTCGGGGAAAATGGAATAAAACCAAGTGACATAGCCTTCGTATCTGACAAAATGACATTTATGCAGATATATAACTATATGCGGAGACAGCAGCAGGGGACAAAAGATAGTCCAAGGCAGATTTTGAGGACATGGGATGATTACTACAGCATGGCTGCAACAGAAAAGATGGATGTGTCAAATGAACAGATTTATAAGCCAAAGGATCTCAGGAAGGCACATGCGGATGTGATAGCGATGAGGGAAATGGCAGGTATGGATAAGCTTGCCGGGGAAAAGAAGAAAAAGTGGCCAAAAGTAGATAAAGTGTGCAGGACACTGCAAAAATATGAGTACAAAGGGGATAAGTACTGTATCGTGGCGCCGAAGGGAATACTGGACATCGTAAAAGAGGGAACGATTTTAAAACACTGTATCCATACATGTGACTTTTATTATGACCGTATGGAGCAGCAGGAGTCATACATACTGTTCCTGCGGAGAGCAGAAACACCGGATACTCCATATTACACACTGGAAGTAGAACCGGGAGGAAACATAAGGCAGAAACGGACAGTAGGTGATAACCAGAATGAGGATTTTAAGGAATGTATACCATTTCTGAACGAATGGCAGCAGTGGGTGAAGAAGAATATGAGCAGGGAGGAAAAGAAGCTGGCAGAGAGGTCAGATATGAGAAGAAAGAAGAATTATAAAAAACTTAGGGAAGACGGAAACAGGGTATGGCATGGAAAACTGGCGGGACAGTTGCTGGCAGATGTACTGGAAGCAGATTTTATGGAGGTAATGTAGATGGAACAGATGGTATTAACAACAGAAGGAATGGCAGAAATTGAGGACAACATTAGGAAGCACAATACACTGCTCAATGGGCATATGAAGGGTGTAATCACGGAATCATGTGCTCTGGGGTATTACCTGAGACAGGCACAGGATAATGGTCTGATAGAAAAGAAAGGATGCAGCGGTATAGGGGAATATGCAAGGATGGTTGCAGGAATTTCCCCATCAAGGGCTACGAACCTGATCAAGATAAACAGGATTGTATCAGTAGGTGGATACAGTGAGCTGGTAAGTGAAGAGTATATGGAGTATTCGGAAAGCCAGATGCAGGAGATATCAAACCTTGAAGATGATGACAGGGCAGTTATCATACCACAGCTTACGGTAAGGGAAATCCATGAGATAAGGAAGATGGAATTGGATGAGGAAAGGAAAAGAAAGGAAGATGAGGAAAATAATCTTCCAATCATACAGATGGCAGATGGAATGATAGAGCCGCCAAAAGAAGAGGAACCGTCTGAAGAAATAGAAGACAGATGGGAGAAGGTAATGGGATATCTGTTCAAAGGGATGGACCAGGAACTCCTGTCAAAAATCAAAAACAGAATGATATCATATGAAGACTTCATTGAAGTATTTAAAAAGAGATCCTATTTTGTACCGGAACTGAATGATTTTTTGGTATTTGATGAAAAAAAGATAATTCACAGGATATACAGTAACGGGAAGAAACATTTTATGGAGCATGAACCTGGGGATCTGTTTGATGCTGCACAGGATATATCATTCGAAAAAGAACCGGTTGCGACACCGCAAGAGGAACAGGAGAATAAAAAGAAGGAGTGGGAGGCACCAGAGATTGGAGAAAAGAAAGAGGAAGAGATTCCGGTGCCACAGCCGGTAGAGAGAAAAACAGAAGAACAGGACAATAGACTACTTCCAGGCCAGATTACAACGGATGACATACCGGAACTGCAGGGTGAAGCATCGGCAGCAGAAGTTGAGGAAGATAAGGAAGAACGTATTGTAGATGCAGACTATAAAGAGTTTAACGATGATGAAGAAAAGAAACCAATGACAAATCTGGACAGGATTAAGAGTGTCAATGGGGAGAAGAAAGTTGCAGAATGTATAGCGGATTGTATATCGGATTGTACGGTAGATTTGTTTGATGATGAAGGAGCTATTGTTATAAGTACAATAGAAAATTGGTTAAAGAAGGAAATTGTTTAAATAATGCAGTTCATGAGGAAGATTTAATTTTTAGATTATAGGATATGGTGAGAAAATGGGGAAATTACCAAAAGTAGAGATAATAAATGGATATAGAGTATCGCAAGCAGAAAATTATCATGTTTCAATAAGCAAAGATAATAGACCTCTATTTCATGCTCAGTGTAATAAAGAAAGAGATTTAAAGGAAATGCTAACGTTATATCTGAAGATGAAAGATAATATGGATTAAACTATTTCCAAAAAAGAAACGGTTAAATAAGGAATTAAAGGAGTAAAAAATGATAAGAGATAAAGCAATAAATGTACTAAAGAAACATGACAGATTATATGTGTGGTTAATGGAGAATGGATATTTTGATGCACCAGCAGCTAAGAGTCATCATGGTGCATACAAAGGAGGACTGTTTGATCACTCACTTGCTGTGGCAGCAGAACTTCAAAATTTGACAGATAAGCTTGGACTTAAATGGGAAAGGGAAGAGAGCCCATATCTTATCGGACTGTTACATGATGTATGCAAAATGGAAGATTATATATATTCAGACGATGACAAGATAGAATGGAATAATCATGCCATGTATTCAGGGCACGGGGATAAGAGCCTGATTATGCTTATGGGACTGATAGAGTTAACAGAAGAAGAAAAGCTCTGCATCAGATACCATATGGGCGCATTTGTAGATCAGAAAGAATGGAGCTATTATTCCAGGGCTGTAAATATTTGTCCAAATGTTTTATTTACACATACAGCGGATATGATAGCAAGTCAGATTAATGGAGAATAAATAAGCTAGTTGACAAAATTTATTTGACAACTTAAATAAGGATTTAGG
>JAEDDO010000075.1 GCA_016298055.1 Frisingicoccus sp. | reverse complement strand
TGCGTCTTCATCCATGTCCGAAAATCATCAACTTTTATGATCCAGCCGGCAAGTTCCGAAAAAAATGCGGCCCAGTTGTCCTTCAGGACCTGTTCTCCGGAAAGTTCTTCCGGAATCTCACGAATCCGCTCCACAGCCAACTGATATCTTTCCTCTAAAAATGTATTTTCTATCAAGAAATTCACTCCTCGCCCTATACTTTACAAAATAACTTTCAAAATTCCGATCATAAATATGCCTGCGTGAACAAGCGATGAAACCACACATACCCGATATCCCGCTTCAAGATATTTGCCGGACACATCCATTCTGTCCATATCTTTTCTTGTTTTAAATGCACAAAAAATACTTGCCGCCATAGACACATATGGCAGCAGACAAATCATCCCTGTCATCTGCCCGGATTTATATATTCCAAAGCCAACAAGAAAAACCAGCAGAATCAGAGAATCGATGCCTATGACAAGGCTGTAGATTCCGGATTTTGTCCGCTGCTTTCTCACTTTCGTAAAACTGTAAACCTTATTTGCCAAGCCAAGCCCTCCTTATCTGATACATGATCCAGAAAATGATATGTCCGATAATACCACCAAGTGTATTTAAAATCAGATCATCCACGTCAAAAGACCCAACCCGGGTAATCAACTGAATACACTCGATAAACAGACTCAGAAGAAATGTCAGCCCTACAGTTCTGAAAAAAACTCTGTTTTTTAAGCTGACAATCGGAATCATAAATCCAAAAGGAATAAAAGCAATAACATTTCCGAGAAGATTCAGCATGAATGCCTCAATTCCAACAAGTTCCCTGTATGTATAAAACCGTGTAATCTCTTTAAAAGGTATGAGATTATATTGGTAAATATTCTGAATCTCCGTCCGGCCGTAATCCTCACTGAAAAAACATACATAGGCCAGAATCATCAAATAAATAATCAGAAACACAGCGGTGCTCCACTTAATCTTTTTCTTCATTTTTAACCCTTCAATTATGAAAGACAAAAGAAAAGGGCACAATGTCTCTTTTCTTTTGTCTGCAGTCCCGTTCATTCACTTAAAAAAGTAAATGATTCTTTTCTTTTAACAATTTTCCTCCGCAAAGGATAGAAATAACACCAACAGTCACTCCCACAACGATACACACGACACCCATGGCAATATTGGCGCCTCCGATGCGTCCCATGGCTTTAAATAACTTTTCGTCCATAGAGCTGTTCCTTTCTATTTTGCACCATACTGTTCATAATAAGCATCAATTGCTGCTTTTAACGTATCATCAATAATAACTTTTCCCTGACGCGGCTGATTGTACAGATATTCAACAACCTCTGCCATGGAAACAATAGCACTTGTCTCAAAACCATAGAGATCTTTTACTTCATCAAGCGCACACTTTTCTCCGCCCTTGCCGACTTCCATACGATTTAAGGAAACCATAAGACCGATAATCTCCACATCTGCCTGAGCTTTGATGATCGGGAATGTCTCTTCGATGGATTTTCCGGAAGTTGTCACATCCTCGATAATGACGATACGGTCTCCGTCTTTGAGCTTGCTTCCGAGAAGAATTCCTGTATCTCCGTGATCTTTCACTTCCTTACGGTTGGAACAATAGCGGATATCTTTTCCGTATAATTCGCTGATTGCCATCGTTGTAGCCACACCGAGAGGAATACCCTTATACGCAGGTCCGAAAAGAACGTCAAAATCCAGTCCGTAGGTATCATGAATCGCTTTTGCATAATACTGGCCGAGACGGCGAAGCTGTGTGCCTGTCACATAAGCACCTGCATTCATGAAAAATGGGGATTTTCTTCCGCTTTTTAATGTAAATTCTCCAAATTTGAGCACATCGCTCTCTACCATAAAGTCAATAAACTCTTTCTTATACTGTTCCATGAGAATATTCCTCCTTTAAGCTACAAAATATTTTTCAATAAGTGCTCCGGCTGAGCCATCGCTGACAGCTGTCCCATAATCTTTCTGAGCTGTCTCCAGCATCTTTCCTAATTCAACGATCATCTGTGGAATCTGAGCTGCCGGAATTGTTCCGCTTTTTTCAACTAATTTCACCCGGTCCGCACCCGTCTGTCCACCAATATAACAGTCAAATGCCTCTACCATCTGGTCATCAACCTTTATCCGTCTTCCGGCAAAGCCTAAGGCTGCAGCTGCATGACGTGAACAGCAGTTTGGACAGCCGCTGATATACACTCTCGGAAGATAGCTGCTATTGATCCCGGATGCCTTTACTGCATCATCAATATTTTTACATAATGTCTGACTCTGATTCACACCTGTCTGGCATGTCGGTGTTCCGACACATGCGACAGACATAGCCACAGGTTCTGTCTTCATGGAATCTTTCATCACATCAAGCACATGCTCTGCCTGTTCCATTGTAAGCTGACGCACATACAGATCCTCGTCCATACTGAGACGAAGCTCTGCCTCCGGCATATCAGCAATAAGCTTCTGAATCTTTCTTCCATCTTCAAGCATCAGCTGTCCGCAGAGCGGATGAAGGATCAGGGTATATCTTCCCTCCTGCTTCTGAGGAAGAATGAGCGGATTGCCGCTTTCTTCTACTGATACCGGTCCGGATACAACAGGCGCGATACCTTCAAATGTGTTGTTCTCCCGGACAGCTTTTAAATGATCTTTGTAGCACTGAATAAAAGCTTCCACACCCATACGTCTCGGAATATAACGAATACGGGCTTTTGCCTTATTCTCATAATCACCTTCTGCTTTGAAGAGCTGAACCATTGCTTCAATATAGTATAAAACTTCTTCCGGTTTTACGAGCTCATCATACAAAATACCTGCTGCCGGATTACTTCCCATACCGCCGGCAAGCCACATGCGAAACATCGGTTTTCCATCCTCAAGCACCGGTATAAATCCCATATCATTAACAGCAGCTCCGGCTGTATCCGCCATGCTGGAAGAAAAGGCAACCTTAAGCTTTCTTGGCAGCTTGTAAGTTGTCGCATTGCGGAAGAAATAATCTCCGACTAAAAGTGCGTAAGGCGTCACATCAAAAATCTCCTCCGGATCAACACCGGCCATCGGTGACAATGCCACATTTCTCGGAAAATTACCGCCTCCGCCCCGGGTAAAGAGATCATGATCAATCCCATCTTTCATAATGTCACATACCTGATCAATGGTCAGTTCATGCAGCTGAATCGCCTGACGTGTTGTCAGATGAATCTTATCAAGACCATTTTCCTGAGCATAATCCAAAATAAGATCAAAGTGCTCTCTTGAAATAATACCTGAAGGTGTTCTTAAACGAATCATAAATTTTCCGGTTTCTTTCTGGGCATAACTTCCCATGCCTCCGGAAAATCCTTTAAATTCATTACGGCTGATACTTCCATCAAGAAAAGCTTTTCCCTTTTCTCTTAAGACTTCAACTTCTTCTTTTAATAAATTTTTGTATTCCTGCATTCTTATTTAACCTTTCCAATAAGCTCATTAATATCTGTCACGCCCATACGTTTCATGTATGCTTCCATACCGGCGATCACATCCATCGTTGCATATGGATTATTAAAGTTTGCAGTTCCTACAGCAACTGCGGATGCACCTGCAAGCATAAATTCAATGGCATCTTCACCGCTTTGGATGCCGCCCATTCCAATAATCGGAATCTTCACCGTATTTGCCACCTGATAAACCATACGGACTGCGATTGGTTTGATCGCAGGACCAGAAAGTCCTCCGGTCTTATTTGCGAGAGCAAAATCCTGTTTATAAATATCGATCTTCATACCTGTCAGTGTGTTGATCAATGACAGAACGTCTGCTCCGCCCGCTTCTGCCGCTCTTGCCATTTCCGTAATATCCGTCACATTTGGACTGAGTTTCATGATGACCGGCTGCTTTGCCACTTTTTTCACAGCTTTTGTGATCGCTTCCACCGCCTTCGGATCCTGACCAAAAGCAATGCCGCCCTCTTTAACATTCGGACATGAAATGTTGATCTCAAGCATATCTACAGGTTCATCTCCGAGGCGTTCAACAACCTCAAGATAATCCTCTGTTGATTTTCCACAGACATTCACAATAATCTTTGTATCATACTGTTTTAAAAACGGAATATCTCTTTTTGTAAACAGATCAATTCCCGGGTTCTGAAGACCGATGGCATTGAGCATGCCGCTGGCTGTCTCTGCGATACGCGGTGTCGGATTGCCCGGCCACGGCACATTGGCCACACCTTTTGTCACAACAGCACCCAGTTTATTCAGATCAACAAATTCACCATATTCTGCTCCGGAACCAAATGTACCTGAAGCTTCCATAACAGGATTCTTAAATTCCACTCCTGCAAGATTGACTTTCATATTCATTACAGTTCCACCTCCTGAGCATTAAATACAGGGCCGTCTTTGCAGACACGTTTATTATGAACATTGGAGTGATGATCCACTTCTTTTGACTGACATACACAGGCAAGACATGCACCGATTCCGCAGGCCATCCGCTCTTCTAAAGAAATCTGTGCTTCTATACCCTTCTCCTGTGCATAAGCCTTCACGGCACGGAGCATCGGTGTCGGACCGCAGCTGTAGATCACATCGCCTTCAACACCTTCTTCACGAATCGCATCTAAAACATTTCCTTTAATACCCACGCTGCCGTCTTCCGTAGCAATGATGACTTTTGTCTTCGGAATAAAGGAAAATTCATTCAAAAGAAATGTCTGACTGTCTTTAAATCCAAGTACAACTGTCTTCTCCACTTTTTTAAGCTCCTTTGCAAGCTGAAGCATCGGAGGAATACCAATACCGCCAGCGATAAGGATGGCCTTATCTTCTTTTAATGTATAACCATTACCGAGAGGCAGGATCATCTTTACTTCTTCTTCAGCTTTCATCATGGAAAGTTCTTTTGTTCCTTCTCCGACAACACGATAAACGAGACGAATCGCTTTTGTCGCTTTTGCAACCTCGCAGATACTGATTGGACGCGGAAGCAGACGGCTGCCGTCACCACAATAAACAGAAACAAACTGTCCCGGTCTTATGTCCTTTACCATATCTCCCACTTCGATCCAGAGGCTGAAAATATCCTCTGTGATTTTCTTCTGGGAGATGATCTGAAACATCTTACATACTTTTTCCATCACCATATCTCCTATCTGAGCCCAGCTCCTACCTGAATATCTTCAATCATATCAAGAACAGCCTGTCTGGAAGCATCTGCAAAGCCTTCCGGACCAAATTTTTCATATTTTGGCTGTTTGTATGCAGCAATGATACCACGTGAAGAGTTGACGATCGCGCCGAGACCATCCTCATTAAAATAGTTCACAAGGTCTGAACCTTTAGCACCCTGTGCGCCGTAACCAGGTACAAGGATAAAGTTTTTCTTCATGATACCGCGAAGTACCTTGCCCATCTCAGGATAAGTTGCACCGACAACTGCACCGACATAACTGTAACCGCACTTGCCCACATGCTGATCTCCCCATTCAACAACCTTCTCGGCAACCCATTCATAAAGGGGACGTCCGTCGATGAGACGATCCTGAAATTCACCGCTGGAAGGATTCGATGTCTTTGTCAGAATAAACATACCCTTCTTCTCCGGAATGGCAACATCAATAAACGGCTGTACACTGTCTGTTCCCATATATGGATTGATTGTAATAAAGTCTTCATCAAAGCCGTAATAGGACTTACTTCCAACCTTCGCCTGTCCGAGATGACCTGTTGCATAAGCACCGGATGTGGAACCGATATCGCCTCTCTTAATATCACCGATCACGATCAATCCCTTTTCATGGCAATAATCCAAGGTCTTTTTAAATGCCATAATTCCAGGAATTCCAAACTGTTCATACATGGCGATCTGAGGTTTCACCGCAGGAATCAGATCATAGACTGCATCTACAATAGCTTTATTAAACTGCCAGATGGCTTCAGCGGCACCTTCCAGTGTCTCACCCATCTCATCAAATGCTTTTTTTCTTAAAAATTCCGGAACATAGTCGAGCATCGGATCCAGTCCGACTTCAATCGGTGCTCCTGTTTTTTGTATCTTTTCCACCAACTTATCAATCATGGCGTATCCTCCGTTCTAAATCGTTTTACATTTGGAAATAGTATAACATATTTTCTTCCCGATTAACAGATGAATTTACCTTCTTCTTCGCTTCGAATGCCCCTTTTTATCCTCCGGCTTTCTTCCCCGTTTCTTATCCGGTGCAATGATTTTCTGTTTAAACTTTTCAGCAAATCTCGGACGTTCTTCAATTTCCCGGAAAGATTCCGCCGGAACCTCACGGCTTAAAAATGCGGCTGCCACATCCAGTATCGTATAATTCTCAAATTCTTCCTGAGACATATATTTTTGAATGGCTCTTGCATAACGATCCAGGTTTTCCTTTTCCATCGTCCGCAGTATTTCGTTCATTACCTGTTTTGTACGGATCTGAGCAATATCCTCTGCCTTCGGGATCTTTTTATACTTGATCTTCGCCCGGGTGTAATTCATAATATCACGCAACTTATACATGTCTCTTCTTCCGACAAAAGAATAGGCCACACCCTCTCTGTTGGCTCTTCCTGTTCTTCCGATGCGGTGCACATAGTATTCCAGATCTTCCGGAAGATCAAAGTTAAAGACAGCCTCCACATCTTCGATATCCAGTCCTCTTGCTGCCACATCCGTCGCGATGAGTATTTCAGTCTCTCCCGCCTTAAAGGCTTTCATGACCCGGTCTCTCTGTATCTGCTTCATATCACCGTGAAGCCCGGCCGCCTGATATCCTCTGGCAATCATTTCCTGAGTAAGTTCATCAACCTGGCGTTTTGTATTACAGAATGCCATGGATAGTTTAAAATTCCCCACATCAATCAGTCTTGCCAGCACATCGATTTTATTTTCCTGACTCACTTCAAGATAGTACTGGCGAATGGAAGGTACGGTGATCTGAGTCTTTGTGATCTGGACTTTGACCGGATCTGTCAGATATTTTTTCATAATTTCAAGGATTCCCCTGGACATAGTCGCAGAAAACAAAACTGTCTGCCGTTCTTCCGGCACAGACTCAAGAATTTTGTCAATATCCTCCCGGAATCCCATATTCAGCATCTCATCCGCCTCATCCAAAACCATATATTCCAGATGTTCCAGACGGATCGTATGACGGCGCATGTGATCCATCAGACGTCCCGGTGTTGCCACAATAATCTGTGGTTTACGCTTTAAAGCCATAATCTGACGATCCATATTTTGTCCGCCGTAAATCGGCACAATACGGATCGAATGTTTATATTTTGTCAGTTTCATCAGTTCATCCGTCGTCTGAACGACAAGCTCGCGGGTCGGGCACAAAATAAGCGCCTGAACATTACGCCGCTCCAGATCAATGCCTTCGATCAGCGGAATCCCGAAAGCACAGGTTTTTCCTGTTCCCGTCGGTGCCTGGGCCACCACATCTCTTCCTTCCATGATCGGCCCGATACTCTGTGCCTGAACAGGGGTTGCCTCCTCAAATCCCATATCACGGATCGCTCTCTTAATTTCCTTTGATATTTCCAGATTTTCAAATAATACTTTTTCCATTTTTACCTCATTTTTCTAAATTCATTTCTGTGTGTTCAATCATCAGATGTGCAGTAAAAAACGCACAACAGCATATAAAAAACCGACGACTGCATTCTGGGCAAGACGCATCGGAATTGATAAAAGTCCGGTGACGGCAAGCAATGCCAGAACAATATAGCCATTCCGATTCACATGCCGCTCCATATAGTTTTCATCATTGTGTGCAAGAATCCCAAAAGCTTTCGATCCGTCCAGCGGCGGTACCGGAATCAGATTAAATACGCCAAGTCCCACGTTCAGTACAACAAAATAATTCAATAATGTATAGAAATACCCGAGCACATTTCCCACATAACCTCCGGTAAATTTATAAATCAGACCGATTCCAAAAAGTCCCGCAAAAGCCATCAGGAAATTAGCGGCAGGACCGGCCAATGATACAAGAAGGACCCCTTTTTTCCTGTCTTTATAATAATACGAATTGATCCGTACCGGTTTCGCCCATCCAAACCGGAATAATATCAGACAGAGGGTTCCCATCGGATCCAGATGATCCAACGGATTCCAGGACAGTCGTCCATCCTGTTTGGGTGTGGGATCGCCCAGTTTCCAGGATACATAGCCATGGGCAAATTCATGTCCGGATATTGCTAAAAGTGCTGCCGGAACAAGATAAATCAAATCTCCGAAATTCATATAATCACCCTTTGCTCAAAAAAGGATGCCGCAAAACTGCTCCAGTGAGCAGTTCAACAACATCCCCCTCTTTAAAATACACTGGTTATAAGCCATGGAATAAAATAGCTGACAATACACATGATCACAGTTGCCAGACAAATGCCGGCTAAAACTGCAGGAAATGCTTTCTTAAACTTGATATCAAGTAAAGAAGCAATCAAAGATCCTGTCCAGGCACCTGTTCCGGGCAATGGAATGCCTACAAAAAGCAGCAGACCGATAAATTCATATTTTTTTATCGTGTCACTCTTTCCCATAGATTTTTGTTCCAGCCGCTCGATCTTCGGTTTCAGCCACCGTGTCCGTTTCAGCCAGTCAAAAATCGGTGTAATAAATAACAGGATAAACGGTACCGGAATAATATTTCCGATCACACAAAGAAACACTGCTTTAATAATCGGAATTTTTAAAAGTGCCGCTGCGACAAGACCGCCTCTCAGCTCCAGAATCGGTACCATGGAAATGATAAAAACGATCATCTCTTTTGATACAACACCATCCAGATTTGTCGTAAACCATGTAATCAATGCATCTGTCATACTGCTGTTCCCTTTCTTTTTGCTTTTTTAAGTCTTTTCTTTTTTAATTTATTCTTTACCTTATTGCCGATCCGGATTTCCCGTTCGAATGCAAAAGCTGTCATAATGCCGACTAAAACCATCTGTATACATGCCGTAATCTGATTCGCTCTTTTCTGAGTTAATTTCATAACTGCTTCTCCTTTCATTTTTGTTTCTGACTATTTTATCATAAAACAACATCCGATACAATCTTAAACATCAAAAGTATCATGACCACAATGATCATCGGACGTATAAATGTTGCTCCCTTTTTAAGCGCCATGCCGGATCCGAAAAAACTGCCCAGCACATTACAGGCGGCTGCCGGTATGGCGGCTGCCCATAAAACATTGCCGCTCAAAGCATATGTAATTAAAGAAGCATAATT
>JAEDDO010000074.1 GCA_016298055.1 Frisingicoccus sp. | reverse complement strand
GTTTCAATTCCTATGCAGGTAAGGTACTTTCCTTTTCCGCCGCGTCATCTGTTGGCTGCTGCTTTAGTTTCAATTCCTATGCAGGTAAGGTACTTTCAGCCCTCGCCGCGGCTGCGACCGCGAACAAGGGCGTTTCAATTCCTATGCAGGTAAGGTACTTTCGTGACATTCCGGTTCCAGTGGTACGAACGGAACCGGTTTCAATTCCTATGCAGGTAAGGTACTTTCGCGGTCAATGCCCCAAATCTGTCATTTAGTTTTTGTTTCAATTCCTATGCAGGTAAGGTACTTTCCATTTCCCGGATCAGCTTTTCCTGTTGGTCGATGTTTCAATTCCTATGCAGGTAAGGTACTTTCCCTGTCCATGACGAAATCGAAAGGAGAACGGATGTGTTTCAATTCCTATGCAGGTAAGGTACTTTCCTTCCATATATACCAATAAGCAAAATAAAAGACGGTTTCAATTCCTATGCAGGTAAGGTACTTTCCGCCGTCTGCTACCAGATGGTACAGCCCCAGCCCGTTTCAATTCCTATGCAGGTAAGGTACTTTCAGCAAAGTCTGCCAAAATAATCTATGCAGCTTTGAGATTTTATGTATATATTATACTCTGTTATTAATATAAAATCAATATATTTCTGTTTATCAATAGTAAAATTGTCTGAAAATCCGGTGCGAACCGATACCGGATACAGGATGCACTTTCCCATATCCGGTATTCAATGAGTTACTTTTACAGATTTACAAACTGTTCTTCGATAAGATTGAGTGCCTTCGATACTGTGTTTTTTATTGTCTGTAATGTGATATTATTCAGACCGAGATAATGCTTATAATCATGCAAATACCAACTTCGGGTACGCTGCATGACCAGTTCACCGCCGGCATGATTCAAGTGATTCCGCATTAAGCTGATATACATATAATCCAAACAAATTCGCTGCATCACCGAAATATCAATGTTGACATCGAATCCGGGATTGTTCGGATGCTCCAAGGCCTGTAGCATATGGTCAATGGTGCGAATACCAAAATCATCCTGAAAATTTTCATGACAGGATTTCATATAATCTTCCCGATACTGGTTAAACTCTTTTTTGCTTCTGGTGATGTTCTTTCCGATGGAAAAGAAGCCGTTATCAAGATCATTCAGTGCAATTCGATAATAGTCAGAATACTTGCCTGCAGCGGAAAACTTCTCCGGAATCGTCAGAAAACCTGCTGTACGAATCAAGTATTCCGGCATACGCTCATTATAAATTGTTAATGCCTGCTGAATCAGATTATTATCCAAACACCAGCGGATAATATGCGGAATAGAATCCAACTCAGCGAACTTCTCTTCAAAAATTGGCAGCAGTGTTTGCAGCAAAGGATCATCCTGCTGTTTTGCACGATGAAGTGCCGAACGAAACTTCTCCAGTTTACCTTCGATGTTTTCTGTTTGGCACATAATAATACATTCAGAAAGCTGCTGCATGGAACGAATCAAGAAACTCCATTTAGCTGGAATCTGTCCATCTTTTTTGAAATATGTGATGAGAGAATCCATATTACAGTAATGCTGAAATTCATTGAGACCGTTGATGAGGTCAAACATGCGATAAGTATCTGTGACATCCTCGATGATGCAGGCGGGATATTTACTATATACTGCCTTTTCCAAATTTGTACCCTGATATAACAGGACACGGGAAATCTGCATCAGATATGTGACCGCATCACGGAAGCCACCTGTTGTTTCTAAATAAATACAGTCCTCCGGTGTAATCAACTGAAGAATCTCTGGGAGTGCATCGACAGTGAACTTTTCCGTGCTGTCCTGAAACATTACCTTCCGAAATGTTACATCCGGACTATCTATCTGAATTTTCTTTTTAAAATTATCATATGCGGAACAACCAAGTCCGGCTTCTACAGCAGCAACCTGTTCGGTTACAATACAAATGATTTCCTGAATATCAGGATCCAACTGAAGCAGATAGCGAATCGGTGCTTCATTGGTTTGTTCTCCCGAGACAGTGATCGATCCATCCGCAGATGTATATTTCTTTTCTGTAGAGGACGCATTGTACTTGCTGATAAATGTAACAATTTTCTTCATGATGCATTCTCCTTATTGTATCATCTATATTCCATTGTAGCATATTGAAACTATGTGTCAATTATTTTTATGAGATACAAAATCCATACCAGACACGGGATTTTGTCCCATGTCCGGTAAATATTATCATTTATGCAACACCATTCTGTTCATTCCACAGTTCAGCATAATACTGATTCATTTGCAGCAGATTACTATGTGATCCCTGTTCAAGGATTTTGCCGTGGGCAATGACCAGAATATTATCACACTGAACTACCGTGCTCAAACGGTGTGCCACCATGATTATGGTCATATCCGGGCAAAACCTCTGCAGTGCCTGCTGGATTTTCCGCTCGCTGATCGTGTCGAGACTGCTTGTTGCTTCGTCAAGGATAAGCAGATCTGGCTTACGAATCAATGCACGTGCAATAGCAAGCCTCTGACGCTGCCCACCGGAAAGATTGATTCCATTCTCCTCCAGCACACTATCCAATCCGAAAGGCATAGCATGAATGAACTCACAGCAGCATGCATCGAGTATCTCCCAGATTTCTTCATCTGTGGGAATCCGAGATTCTTCCATACCCAGCAAGATGTTATTTCTGATAGTGTCAGAAAACAGAAACGTCTGTTGCGGGACAAATGCTGTATGACTGCGGATCCAATCAAGAGAAATCTGGTCAGTCGGTATTCTATCAATGCAGACCATTCCACTTTCCGGCTTATACAGTCCCATCATGAGCTTTGCTACTGTAGATTTACCGCATCCACTTTCTCCGACAAGTGCAATTTTCTGACCTTTTTTGACAGTAAAACTGATGTCATCAAGGACAGTATCACGATAACCGTAACGGAATGATACATTCTTGAAAGAGATATCGCCAATGTGATTTGCATTCGGTTCCGGAAGACTGAGCTCGACAGGAAGATCAAGAACATCATTTAACCGGTCAGCTGCAACAACAGCTGTCTGTAAACTGCTCTGCATTTCTACAAGATTCTGCACCGGTTCAAGGAAATATCCTAACAGCGAATAGAATGTGACGACTGTGCCAATAGTCATATTGCCATATATGACACCCATTGCACCTGCCCACAGCAAGACAAGCGTTCCGACAGATGTGATGCATTCGATAATAGATGCTTTGCTGAGCGACAGCATTGCTCCTCTATTATTTCGATCAAGGAATTTACGGAGCAAAGTGTCAACTTTTTTCTTTACAGTATCTCCTGTACGGAAAGATTTTACAGTTTCCATTCCGTCAACTGTTTCCTTCAGATAAGAATCAAACTGTGCATTCTGTTCCATTAGGTCACGATTCAATGTATCCAGAGGTTTGACATATACAATCGTTACCATCAAGTACAGAAGGAACATGACCATTGCGATGAAGAATAATACTCTTGATTGATGATAAAGCACAATACCGCAGACTGTAACCATGACAACATCGATCATTAAAGTCAATGTCACACTAGAAATTGCATCACGGATTTTTGACGCATCATTGAATCTGCTTAAAATCTCCCCTGTTTTACGAGTATCGAAGAATCTCATAGGGAGATCAACGACATGATCGTAATATCCGAGCATTAATGGAAGATCAATGCGTTTAGTCATAGCAGTCAGCAGCATGCCGCGCAGCATTTGAATTGCCATCTTAAAGAAATACAGCATACCGACACACAGCAGGATTGCTGCAAAGTCATTCATGACAGATTCAACGCTTTCCACTTGGTCAATTCCCGTAAGTACGTTGTCAATCAGATACTGGAACAGAAATGTACCTGCTAAACCGATACCGGTGATGAACAGAGATAACAGACCGATGACAGCAATCAGAGCCTTTTGATGACTGATCATCCTCAAAAATTTTGTCAAGCTGCCCTTACGGAGATTTTCAGGTGTGAACTGTGAACCCGGTTCAAAAACCATAATCTGACCGAGAAAACTATCTGAAAATTCATCATAAGACATCTTACGCTTTCCCATATCAGGATCGAAGATGATAATATTTCCTCTGGCAACCTTTGATACAATCACATAATGCTCATAGATCTCACGATTGATAATCCGAGCAATAGCTGGAAGCGGTATTTCACCGCTGGTTACAGAGTTGATAAATGCATCGGCAGTTCCTTCAAAAGCCTGACCGGAAAGACCAAACTTCTCAGCTCCGTCCAGTACACCGTACATACTTGCACCATACTGATCGACCTGAATTGCTTCACGAACAGCAGCCAAAGGTACTTTTTTTCCATTGCACTGCAAGAGCATCGAAAGACAGGCTGCACCGCAGTCCTTTTCGTCGTGCTGTTTGATAAGGTGTAACCGCTTTTTCATGCAAACGCCTCCTTCATAAGTCGCAGGTGGTTTTCTTATTCTATTGTATATATCGGATACATTTTCGAAAATTTAACCTTTTATCTTGAAAATCTGAAATATAATGATAAAAAGATTAACGCTAATTCCAATTTACATCTGTTTGACCTCATATTCCAGCTTTATAACTTGCTGCCAACAGACATGCACAAATGTAAATTCTTGTTCTTTTCTTCCATCTGGAAGAACTGTATAACGCCCAGTCGGAACACGCTTTGACACAGCTTGAAGGACAGGCTTTCCATTTGCCAGTTTTACCAGCTTTGCCAACAGCATTGGCGGAAAAACAGCGGCAATCATATCAGCTCGCTCGATCATTGGAATCAGACTGTCAAGTTGATACACGGTACCCTTATAACACAGAAGATCGATTGGCTCTCCTGCAATACGTTCCAGATCAGCTATCTGCTGACCGGTCATTTCGTGACGGGATATCCAGAGGATTGTTTTCATCTTGTTTTCTCCTTGACTTATTCTTCTAATATTATTATCGGAAGAAAAAAACTAAATTTAAGGCGAAATATCAAAAATCCTCTGTGCAAAAAAGCACAGAGGATTGAATGTTAGAAAATACAGTCTAATAGCTTGATATATTCATTATATGCTGGATATTGAGACAATTCTGACAATGCATCACTGATTGAATGATAATACCAGCTGTGCTGAAATTTATCTTTTTGGTTGAATCGGTTCCAAAGATCATCACCAATAGAAATATAATCTCTATACATAGCTCTGAGATTTGACAATTTATCACCTAACACAAGGATTTTCTCATCATGTGATGATGAAGCCAGATAGTCAATGGTTTCTTGTTTTCGTATGCGCCATGTATCCGATGCAGGGAGATCTGTACGTTTGTTCTCCGTTTCACTAGAAACAAGTTTCGCTACTCTATCTCCAAACAGATTTTTAATATCATCAAGAGATGTATCAGTATCTTCAACCGTGTCGTGAAGAATCGCAGCAGCAATCATCTCGCGATCATTGGTCATACTCGATACAATAGTACCAGCTTCCAGTGGATGAACGATATATGGAAGATTAGTTCCCTTTCGCAGACTGCCACTATGAGCTTGTGTAGCAAAGATGATAGCACGATCAACGATATCAGATATCTGACATAATATTGATTTAGATATTATCATTTTATCACCTATTCTTAAGACTGACACATATTTGCAATGCGTGAGCTTAATATTTTCCTTACTTCCGATTGGTACTTCTGTTTTTGCTGAGAAAATGCCGCAGCTGAAATACTGTTGTTTTCTACTCTGTCCAAAAATGCTATAGCTACCGTATTGGGGAGCGGAATTGGAATTGGCTTCACTTGCTCCTTTATATCATTTGTGTCGACCACATCACAATATCTTTTCAGCGTTCCATTGTATATTTCAGAAATCGAACGGCAAATATCAGTCATGCAATAATCTATAAATGGATATTTCAAAGAACGGACAATGTCACATTCATGTGAAAAATGTGGTTCAGATACAACAGAAACATGCTGACAATAATTTAAAATACCCATTGTGTAAAAGAGCCGATAATAGTTCAGACGAATCGGATTATAATTTCTGCCTTTATACTTCAATACAAAATTTATAATCTGAGAATTAATTTCATAAAACCATTCATCGGCAATTAAGTTATTATCGAAATTATCCATAGAGGATGGATCAGCAACTGTCTCTTCCAAAGGTCTATTGTCATCATTTGAAACAGACTCCTGAAAACTGCGACCAGTATATTTGTAAACCCAATCCGTTATCTCTTTGCCATTGTCTAAAACAATCGTTCGTTTTACATTTTGATTCATTTTTGTACGATTGTCCTTTTCACGATTGTTTCGCATCATATACATATATGCTGCCAATGGTGTTCCTCGTTCAGGATCATACTTCTGAAAAATTGACTCGATAA
Organism: Frisingicoccus sp.; assembly: GCA_016298055.1. Lineage (GTDB taxonomy): Bacteria > Bacillota > Clostridia > Lachnospirales > Lachnospiraceae > Frisingicoccus. The sequence goes on along the minus strand of JAEDDO010000074.1, from coordinate 2,983 downwards.
CTACTTCAAAAGTTTCAGCTGTTGCCTCAATATCGTTATCATTATTGTCTATTTCTGATAATTGCACATGGTCGGAAGTATCGTCATATTTACTTTCTAAAGAAAGTACATTTTCATCTTTATGTATCGGAAGAAGCATCTTTTTGGGATAGATAAGTTCATATACAATATGCCATATTTCAGATCTAACAATCTTGATAAAGAGACTTTCATTTTCATCCAAACGGAAGTTGTCAAATATGTCATGATAAACATCGCGACTAAAATATTCCATGCTTGTTTTACCTTCGGGATGAAGAATTTTACAAATCAATCGGCAGATGTTCAAGCGTACAATTTTTTTCTCACCTTTATAAATAAGGTGAGAATATATTTTTCCCAGCCGATCTACTTCTTGAATATTAGGGTCTTGAAAAATCGGATCATCCATATTTCGATTCAGGTAATTACCCAACATATTCAAGCGCAGAGACTCTTCAGGGTAGATAGTTTCACTCATAAAATTTCCTCTCTCTTATTAAAGACTCAGAATATCGTTAATAATTTCGTTAGGATTTTTTACTTTTCGATCAGCCAGCATACGCACAATTTCATCCAGCTGTACCAGTGCAGTAATATCAAAGATACGGGATGCATAATCCAAAATCGGCTCACCTGCTTTGTTTGTGATTACTTTTCCATTTTTGTCCAACTTATTTCCAATAATTTTAGAGTGATCCTTTTCGCCGTAAACCAAACAGCCGATAGAAACATTGTTCAGCACACGATAGCCGTACTGAATCGCCATAAGCTCAGCAATCGGCATTGGCTTATCGCCATATGTCAGGCAGCCATACAGAATGTCATTATCTTCAATATATGGCAAGAGCTTGTGAAACAGTTCGATCTGGGTAGCAACATCACCTGCATAGGTCAAAGAAACGACATCTACGCCATCTTCTCCATATGGACAGAGAAACCCCTTCTCTTCCTGTAATGCTTTCAGTTCGGCTTTTAATTGTTCAATACGATATGGTGTATTTTCCGTTTCCGGAGTAACTGCAATTAAGCGAATCTCTTCGCCCTTTTCAGCATAACCATTAATCACTGCCATAATAGGAAAACGAGTCTCGTGGAATTCAAGTTTACTGTTTCCAACAGCTTCATATTTCGTATACTCCAGCTGATCGAACGGCTTACGTGGCTGGAGTGGCGTTATCATAAAAAACTTTTTCATGTCGAACCTCCATTAGCATGAATTTTGGACAATATTTACAAATATATTGTATCATTTTGCACTATATATTGTCAATTCCAATATGCCATACTACAACATTTTACAGCTACTATTTTCGCTGATACTCTGTTGCAGTATGGCATTTTGAATTAAATCAGAGTTATTTTTCGTCAGAAGCCGAATCCTCCGGCAGCAACTGGATCTTAGCGCTTCCAGCAGGTAATCAGGTTGTACAGGTTACTCGTCCATGCACCGATGTGACGACTGGCAATATGAGCGAACAGACGGACCTGAGAGGTGTCCTGCTTACCGCAGACCTTGCAGTAGTAAGAGTAGGTTGCTCCTGCGTTAGTGTTACGGGTGTTGTGCTTGGAGATAGAGGTCATAGTAGTGGTTGTCATTAGTATTTGCTCCTTTCAAAAAGCAGGTGTTTATTAAGATTGATATTTTTATATCAACCAGAGACCGAAGTCTTCGGTCGTAAGTTAGTTAGCGAGAGCAGATGATATTATACATGGTGCGTGTCCATGCACCGATGTGACGGATGGCAACATGTCCGTATACAGAAGCATAGTTGTTACTGGTGAATCCGCATACTCGACAGAAGAATCTGCCGCCAGCGTTGACGTTATGGGTGTTGTTCTTGGAGATAGCGGTCATAGAAGTGGTTGTCATAATAGTGCTCCTTTCAGAAAGTAGAATGTTGTTTTGTTGTTCTACTGTTTATATCGTTGGTATTTTCTCTTTTTTAAGCGTTTCAGAAAAAATTTTTCAAATTTTTCTGGTTTGTGCCGGAGACCGCAGTCTCCGGCAGCAATGTGATCTTAGCGCTTCCAGCAAGTAATCAGGTTGTACAGATTGCTTGTCCATGCACCAATGTGACGGCAGGCGATGTGAGCGAACAGACGAGCTTGAGAGGTATCCTGCTTACCGCAGACCTTGCAGTAGTAGGAATAAGTTGCTCCTGCGTTAGTATTACGGGTGTTGTGCTTGGCGATAGAGGTCATAGCAGAGTTTGTCATAATAGTTGCTCCTTTCAAAAAGTAGAATGTGGTTTGTTGTTCTACTGTTTATATCGTTGGTATTTTCTCTTTTTTAAGCGTTTCAGAAAAAATTTTTCAAATTTTTCTGGTTTGTGCCGGAGACCGCAGTCTCCGGCAGCAATGTGATCTTAGCGCTTCCAGCAAGTAATCAGGTTGTACAGATTGCTTGTCCATGCACCAATGTGACGGCAGGCGATGTGAGCGAACAGACGAGCTTGAGAGGTATCCTGCTTACCGCAGACCTTGCAGTAGTAGGAATAAGTTGCTCCTGCGTTAGTATTACGGGTGTTGTGCTTGGCGATAGAGGTCATAGCAGAGTTTGTCATAATAGTTGCTCCTTTCAGAAAGTAGAATGTTGTTTGTTGTTCTATTATCTATATCGAATTTGATTTAGATTATTTTAGGGAATTTGAAAATTTATTTTCATTTTTGCAAAAGGCGAAGTTTGGATTGAAAATAGCGACATACATAAAGACCATAAATGCAATTGCACTGATTATAACGAAGCACTTCCAGAATTTTTTCACGATTCAGCCGATTACAAAGATTGCAGAGCCAAAAATCAACGTGAAGAAAACTGCTGTACCCAGAAAGTTGACAAGCTGCAAATAAAACCGGCATAGTTATGTACTCCTTTTCGTTTAACCTCAATCTCTACTATATGAATCGTGTAAGCAGTCAAGTAAAATAAGCCAAAATTCGCCAGAAAGTATACCACTTTGCG
>JAEDDO010000073.1 GCA_016298055.1 Frisingicoccus sp. | reverse complement strand
AGATTTACACGTGAGAAGGAGGTTCAGAGATAATGGGCGAAAAAAGAAGTTTTGGAAATAAAATGCTCACGGTTGTATTCGTGATCATAAGTGTTATTTATATGATTCCGATTTTCGAGGTTCTGATGAACTCCTTCAAGGCAAATTCTTTTGTTAATACAGATACATTTGCATTGCCGAATGCGGAATCCTTCGTCGGATGGGATAACTACATTAAAGGTATGACCTTTGGTAATTATCCATTCCTTAAATCTGTATTTTTCAGTCTTTTTATTACCGTTGTGTCGACAGTCCTTATTCTTCTGTGTACATCCATGGCGGCATGGTACATTGTCCGGGTAAATGATACACTTGCAAAGATTATGTATTATTTATGCCTGTTCTCAATGATCGTACCATTCCAGATGGTTATGTTCACACTGTCCTCCACTGCGGATAAATTAAAGTTAAATACACCGTATACGATACCGATTATTTATCTGGGATTTGGAGCGGGACTGGCTGTCTTCATGTTTACAGGATTTATAAAGAGTATTCCGCTGGAAGTCGAAGAAGCAGCAGCAATTGACGGATGCGGACCGATTGCTACATATTTTAGAGTTGTACTTCCAATGTTGAAATCCATTATGATTTCTGTAGGCGTACTGGAAGTTATGTGGATCTGGAATGATTATCTGCTTCCATACCTGGTACTGGACAGAACCGAATATATGACAATTCCGATTCATGTACAGTATCTGAAAGGAAGTTATGGTACAGTAGACCTTGGCGCTACAATGGCAGTTATTATGATCAGTATTATTCCTGTTATTATTGTATACTTATTCTGCCAGAAATATATTATTAAAGGTGTTGCTGCTGGTGCAGTAAAAGGCTAAGGAGAAATGTAGAATGACGATAAAAGATATTGCAAAAGAATCGGGTTATTCTGTTGGAACAGTTTCAAGAGTACTCAATAATTCAGCACAAGTCTCGGAGAAAGCGAGAAAAAAAGTCATGGAAGTTGTGGAAAAATATCATTTCCAGCTGAACAGTAATGCAAAACATCTGAAAAAACAGACAAAAGATGGCATTGCAATTATTATTAAAGGTGCACAGAACATGCTTTTTGCGGCTATTGTGGAGCAGATGCAGGGGATGATCCGTCAGAAAGATTATGCCTGTATGGTATATTATTTGAATGAAGAAGATAACGAGATGGAACAGGCAGTCAAGATCTGTGCGGAGCGTCGTCCGATGGGAATTTTATTTCTTGGGATTAATCCGGAGTATGTGCGTCCGCATTTTGAGAAAATTGATGTGCCGTGTGTGTTTGTAACGAATCCGGCAGCGGATTTTGGGTATGCAAATCTGTCAAGTGTATGTACGGATGATGAGGCGGCTGCCCGATTTGCAGTAGAACATCTTTTATCGCTGGGACATAAAAATATTGGTATTCTGGGTGGAAAGACATCCATTTCCCAGGCAGCATTTTCCCGCTTGCAGGGCTGCCGTAAAGCTTTTGAATGTCATGGCATGGAGTTTGATCCGGACACTCAATATGAGAATGCCTATTTTGGAATTGCAGAAGGTTATGACGCGATGGGACGGCTGATTAATAAGATGCCTGAGATTACAGCAGTTTTTGCGATGGCGGATGTCATTGCAATCGGAGCAATACGGGCAATTAAGGACCGTGGCCTGGAAGTTCCGAAAGACATATCTGTCATTGGTTTTGATGGCATAGATATAGGAAATTATATGTGTCCGCGTTTGACGACGATCCGGCAGCACAGAGAAGGTATTGCTTCGAAAAGTGTGGACATCTTACTGAAATGTATCGACGGAGAGTCATCATCGGTTTATGAAGTTGAGCCTTTCTATCTGATTCCAGGGGAAAGTGTATGCAAACATTAGATTGGTATAAATAAAAGGAGTAGTATTCGTATGGCAAGTATCTCTTTTAAAAATGTTACAAAAACTTATGATAACGGTGTGACCGTTATTCCGGAATTAAATCTGGAAATTAAAGATAAAGAATTTGTTGTTCTGGTAGGGCCATCCGGTTGTGGAAAATCAACAACACTGCGTATGATTGCCGGACTTGAAAGTGTTTCTACCGGTGAACTGTGTATCGGTGATAAATGTGTGAATGATGTTCCTCCGAAGGAACGTGATATTGCTATGGTATTCCAGAGTTATGCTCTGTATCCGCATATGACTGTTTACAAAAACATGGCATTTGCTCTGGAACTTCGTAAGACACCAAAGGATGTAATCGATCAGAAGGTTCGTGAGGCAGCACGAATTCTTGAACTGGAGCCTTATCTTAAACGTAAACCAAAAGCATTATCAGGCGGACAGCGTCAGCGTGTTGCTTTAGGACGTGCTATGGTCCGTGATCCGGAAGTATTCTTATTAGATGAACCATTATCTAACCTGGATGCAAAACTGCGTACAGAGATGCGCAGCCAGATTGCAGCACTTCACAAACGTCTTCAGACAACATTCGTATATGTTACACATGACCAGACAGAAGCTATGACGATGGGTGACCGCATCTGTGTTATGAAAGCCGGTGTGATCCAGCAGTATGATACACCTCAGAACCTTTACAATTATCCTTGCAATATGTTTGTTGCCGGATTTATCGGATCACCTCAGATGAACTTTATTACGGCAAAAGTTGAAAAAGAGGATAAGGGAATTGTTCTTGTTTATGGTCAGAACAGAATTCCTGTGACGAAGGATAGAGCTAAAGAACAACTTCTTGCCTATGTTGGAAAAGAAGTTGTTATGGGTATTCGTCCGGAAGACCTTCATGTAGAGGATCTCAGTAAGTTAACTCCGGATCCTGCTGTTATTAATACACATGTGGATCTGGCCGAGATGATGGGCGCGGAAATTTATCTGTACGTGACATCTGAGGGACAGAAGCTCATTGCAAGAGTTCCTTCGAAGGCAGATGTACGTGCGGATGAGGATGTACGTCTTGTGATCGATACAGAAAAATTACATATTTTTGACAAAGAGACTGAAAAAACAATTTGCAATTAAGTGTGGTAGTGGGGCCAGAGAATCTTTGGCCCCAAAATTATAATCGACAGAGGATGTGTTAATCTTGAGAAGCAGTGGTATTTTAATGCACATATCTTCATTGCCGTCACCTTATGGTGTGGGAACAATGGGAAAGGATGCCCGGGAATTTGTGGATTTTCTTGTGAGATCAGGACAATCCTATTGGCAGATTCTTCCGGTATGTCCGACAAGTTACGGTGATTCGCCTTATCAGTCCTATTCGACTTTTGCGGGGAACCCTTATTTTATTGATCTGGATAAATTAGAACAGGAGGGGCTGCTTGAAGCCTGTGAATTTAAAGATATAGACTGGGGAGGAACATCAGAAAAGGTAGATTACGGTGAGCTGTACAATAAGCGTTATCCTGTATTGAAACTTGCAGCCGAGAGATTTCTTCAGGCACCGTCGGAGGCGTTTGATACTTTTTGTGCGGAGAATGGGTTCTGGCTGGAGGATTATGCGCTGTTCATGACGTTAAAAAATATGAACGATGGTCTTCCGTGGCTGGAATGGGAAATCGCTTGCCGAAATCATGATCCGAAAGCCCTTGAAAATATAGGGGAAGAAAAGAAAGATGATATTCTTTTCTGGAAGGTACTCCAGTTTTTCTTTTTCAGTCAGTGGCATGAGTTGAGTGCTTACGCAAATGAACGCGGCATTGACATTATCGGGGATCTTCCTTTTTATGTTGCTTTGGACAGTGTGGATGTCTGGGCGCATCCGGAGTTGTTTCAATTAGATGGGGAGCGACAGCCTGTAGATGTGGCAGGATGCCCTCCGGATGGATTTTCTGCTACAGGTCAGCTGTGGGGAAATCCGCTTTTTGACTGGAATGTACACAGAGCTGATGGTTACAGCTGGTGGATCCGGAGAATCGGTTATCTTTGTAAAGTATACAATGTGCTCCGTATTGATCATTTTCGGGGATTTGACAGTTATTATGCGATTCCGCATGATGCACCTGATGCGAGCAGCGGAAGATGGCAGGAAGGACCGGGAATTGAACTTTTCAGGGCAATGGAAGAAGCAATAGGACCTCAAAGGATTATTGCGGAAGATCTTGGTTTTATGACAGACTCTGTTCGTCAGCTGCTCAAAGACAGCGGTTTTCCGGGGATGAAGGTGTTGGAGTTTGGTTTTGATACAAGAGAACCGAATCATGCAGATTATCTTCCGTACAATTATCCGGAACACTGTGTGGCCTATACCGGAACCCATGATAATGATACCGTTCAGGGATGGTTTACATCTGCAGAGCCGGAGGATGTGGCTCTGGCAAAAGATTATATTCGGATTACCGATATGTCCGATGGACATTGGGACATGATGAAAGAACTCTGGGCAAGTGTGGCGGAACTGACAATTGTTCAGGCTCAGGACATTTTAGGGCTTGGCAGTGAGAGCAGAATGAACACACCGTCAACGATGGGAGCCAACTGGAGTTGGCGTGCGCTTCCGGGAGTATTTGATGAAAATCTGGCAGGGAAACTGAATTATTTTACAAAAATATACGGCAGAGATGCATAACAGAACAGCTATTCGATAGATATTTTTATATCGGATAGCTGTTTTTGTTTACAGTTTTTTTGATTTTCATTATAATGATAAAAGAAAGGACTGAAGTAAACATGAGAAGGCTTAAAAATTTCACATCGGGTCTTGCTTTTCGGATTATCAGCGGGTCGGTTCTGTTCCTTTTGATATTCAGCTGGATCGTCAGTATTGTTGGATATATCCGGTTTACGGATACACTGACCAGAGAATATACAGACTCTGCATTTCGTACAGCGGAAACAGCAGTGGCTGTGATTAATGCGGACAAGATCGATGAATATCTTCAGAATAAAGGAGACAGTGAGGATTATCGACTCAGTGCGAAGCGGCTGGATATCCTTTGTCAGAAACAGAATGTTACGTTAATTTATGTCATTGCCGTTGATAAATCGGATTATGGCCGTTTTGTATCGGTCTTTAATGCGGTTAATGCGGATTCCGGTTATACGGCATGGGAAGTTGGATATGAGCGGGATACCACGAATGAGGAATATCAGCAGGTATATAAAGACATTTATGAGAATGGCCTTGAGAGAGGGACAGTTGTAAGAACTTCATCTCTGAATGGGAAAGAGCCTCATATTACATCACTTGTTCCGGTTAAAGGGGCAGATGGGGAAGTTAAGGCAATTTTATGTGTACAGCGGCCGATGTCTGAACTGAAGAACGGAAGAAGAAGTTATATTCTCTGGGTTGCGGTTGCAACAGCCATTGTATCTGCCTTTGTTGCAGTTTCAACAGGATATTATTTAAAAAGAGAGTTTATCATTCCTGTTGAAAAGGTTATCGATGAGGCACAAAGGTTTGCACAGGAGAACAGTAAAGAAAATGATCTGGATTTGGGCAGTATAAGCAGTATACGGGAAATAAAAAAACTTGGCGCATCTATTGAAAAGATGGAGCAAGATACACTGGAGTACATAGATAATCTGACACGCATCACGATGGAAAAAGAGCGTATTGGTACAGAGCTTGAGCTGGCTACGAAGATACAGGCTGACATGCTTCCGAATATCTTTCCGGCTTTTCCAAGTAGAAGCGAGTTTGACATATTTGCTTCCATGACACCTGCAAAAGAGGTGGGAGGCGACTTTTATGACTTCTTTCTGATTGATGAAGATCATCTGGCACTTGTCATAGCTGATGTGTCCGGCAAAGGTGTGCCGGCAGCACTGTTTATGATGATGTCAAAAATTCTTGTCAACAATTATACGATGATGGGCGGTTCTCCGAGTGAAATTTTAGAGCGGGTGAACAAAGCCATATGTAAGAATAATGAGAATGATATGTTTGTTACCGTATGGCTTGGAATTCTTACAATTTCTACAGGGAAGATTGTGGCTGCGAATGCGGGACATGAGTATCCGATACTTAAGAAAGCCAATGGTGAGTTTGAACTGATAAAAGACAAACATGGCTTTGTAATTGGAAGTATGGAAGGCGTGCGGTATAAAGACTATGAGATGACTCTGGATAAGGGCGGAACATTATTTGTATATACCGACGGAGCTCCGGAGGCAACCAACGGAAATATGGAAATGTTCGGGACAGACAGAATTCTTCAGGCATTGAACAAACAGCCGGAAGCAGATGCGGAACAAGTTATTGCAAATACCAAAAAGGCGGTAGACCTTTTTGTTGGGGAAGCACCTCAGTTTGATGATCTGACCATGCTGGCAATTAAACTAATATAGGGGGACAGGTTCCCTGGCTCAATGAGCCAGAGAACCTGTCCCTTTAAATCAGTTCGTGAATAAAGATGCCGCTTCGGAGTTTTGGTTCAAACCAGGTGGATTTCGGCGGCATGATGCTGCCGGAATCGGCAATGGTCATCAAATCATCCATTGTTGTCGGATATAAGGCAAAGGCAACGCCCTGATTGGTATTGACCAGACGTTCCAGTTCTTTGATACCCCGTATACCGCCGACAAAATCAATGCGCTTACTTGTGCGGGGGTCATCGATTCCGAGAATCGGCTGGAGAAGATTTTTCTGAAGGATAGACACATCAAGATGTTCAACAGGATCGTCTTCATTAAATGTTCCGGATTTAAATGTTAAAGCGTACCAGGAACCGTCAAGATACATACCGGCCTGGTGCTTTTTTGATGGCTCAAACCGTTCTTTAACCGGAAGGACATCGAATTTTTCTTCAAGTTTTGCAAGGAACTGTTCATCGGTCAATCCGTTCAGATCATGTACATATCTGTTATATGGCCATATATGGAGCTGCTCGTCCGGAAAAAGAACAGAAAGAAAATAATTGAATTCTTCGTCACCTGTATAGTCCGGATGCTCTTTGCGTCTCCGCATGCCTACCTGAAAGGCTGAAGCGGCACGATGATGGCCGTCGGCAATATAAAGATAAGGAATTTTGTCAAATTCTTTTTGGAAACGGTGGATGGTATTAAGGTCATCAATCTTCCATACTGTATGACGTACGCCATCATCTTCGGTAAAATCATAAAGAGGAGTGTAAGTATCCATCCAGTATTTCATGGCGTCCGTAATGTTTTTTTGTGCCCGGTATGTCAGAAAAATAGGACCGGTATTCGCGTTGCAAGCATCCACATGGCGGATACGGTCTTCTTCTTTGTCGGCACGGGTGAGTTCGTGTTTTTTAATAATATTATTAGCGTAATCGTCAATAGATACGCAGCCGACAAGACCTGTCTGAACACGGCCGTACATGATTTCGCGATATATATACAGACAGGCGGAATCGTCCTGAATGTAAATGCCGTCTGTACGCATCTGATTTAATGTAGCGGCAGCCTTTTCATATACCTGATCCGAATAGGGATCGACAGATTCGTTAAAATTAATTTCCGCCCGGTCCACATGAAGAAATGAGTAGGGATTATTATGTACCATTCTGCGGGCTTCCTGTGTGTTCATGACATCATAAGGAAGGGCGGCGACCGAAGCAGCCAGAGCCGGGACCGGACGGATTGCAGCGAAAGGTTTTAAAACAGCCATAGTAGCCTCCTTAAATATTACATTAGTCGTATAAACCTTATCTTAGCATAAATGATGTCGGAATTTCAAGTTTATGTACATACATTAATCCTCGCAGAGATAAGAAACATATGATATAATAAAAAGAAGTGCAGCGAAGAGGGAGAGACAGAGAATTATGAAATATGTTGTTGTGGATTTTGAGTGGAATCAATCTCCTTATGGTAAGAATACTTCAAATAAACGTCTGCCTTTTGAAATTATTGAGATTGGTGCTGTAAAGCTTGACGAGAACGGCAGAGAGATCGGTCAGTTCAGCAAAGTGATTAAGCCGAAAGTATACAAAAAACTGCATCATGTGACGAAGAGTCTGACAGGTATTACTGAAAAAGAATTAAGTTTGGGATCGCCTTTTCCTGACGCTCTGGAAGCATTTCTTGAATGGTGCGGTGACGGATATATGTTTTGTACATGGGGGAATCTGGATTTGATGGAACTTCAGAGAAATATGAAATTCTATCATTTGGAAGACATGTTGGAAGGTCCGATTAAATATTATAATGTACAGAAGCTGTTTCGGATTTTTTACGATAACGAAAACAGCACGGCTTCACTGGAATATGCGGTTGACTTTTTTAAGTTAAGAAATAAAGCGGGATTTCACCGGGCGGTTAATGATGCTGTGTATACAGCGGATGTTTTTCGAAAGATGGATTGGAAAGAGGCTGAAAAATGGTATACAGTGGATTATTTCCGCAATCCAAAGACTCGAAAAGAAGAATTGAAGCTGATTTATGATACGTATTCAAAGTATGTATCAAAAGAGTTTGTCAGCAAAGAAGCCGCTATGGCAGATCGGGAGGTACGCACATCGCGTTGTTTTAAATGCGGCAAACCGGCGCTGAAGAGAATCCGGTGGTTTGTCGGAAAGAATAAGGCCTATTATTGTCTGGCCGAATGTGAGGAACATGGTTATCTTCGGGGGAAGATACGTTTGAAGAAGACGGATGAGGATAAAATATTTGTTGTAAAGACGCTCAGGAGCATAGATTCTGACGGTGCCGGTCATATTGCTGATTTAAAAGAAGAGATGCGCCAGAAAAGGCAGGAAAAAAGGCATAGGGAGGGAACCCATGAAGGCTAAATTTATTATTAATCCTTCATCCGGAAAGCAGAATTTTCTTAAAAGTATTGAGAGTATTGTCGGTTGTCTTGTTTTAAATCAGGTCGTTGACCACATTGATGTTGTTTATACAAAAAAAGTGGGGGATGCGCTTGAAGAGGCCAGGAAGATAAGAAAGGGCGAATATGATTTTGTTGTTTCTGTCGGTGGTGACGGAACGCTCAATGATGTTGTGAATGGACTGCTTGAGGGCGGCAGTGAGACACCGCTGGCGGTCCTTTCAATGGGAACAGCCAATGATTTTGCCCAGTATGCGAAACCGCCTCAGACACCGGAAGCGTTTTGCAGAATGATTATGGAATTCAAGATCAGAAAGATTGATGTAGGAAAGATAAATGACCGTTATTTTATTAATCGGGTCAGCGGTGGTTTTGGTGCCAATGTGAATGATAAAGTATCCCAGGAGAGCAAGGCGGTGCTTGGAAAACTGGCTTATTATATGGAGGGGGCACTGGATTTTTCGAAGAAGGGTATGGAGACCGTTCGGATTCGCCTGGATTCGAAACAATTTCAGGGTGAAAGAGATGTTTTGTCTTTTGTAGTTTTAAATACATGTGCCGGGTTTGGAATTTATCAGGGGATGCCGGATAAGGATATGCAGGACGGTGTTCTGGATGTGCTTATTGTTAAAAAGATGGCTCTTGGTCAGGTCTCCACACTGGGACTGAGAGCTTTGACGAGAAAGATGACAAATCATCCGAAGGTTAAGCATTTTCAGACAAAACGTATTCGTATTGAATCGGCTTCGAAAGAAGATGTCTCTGTAGACTTTGATGGTCAGACATTTGGAAATCTTCCT
>JAEDDO010000282.1 GCA_016298055.1 Frisingicoccus sp. | reverse complement strand
TGTGCATCACGAAGAAAAGTCATGAAAAAAAGGAAAAATGAGGGTTTACCGGACAAAAAGTGATGCATTTTAACATCACTTTTTTCTTTTTTCCGGATTTTTACAGAACAAAAAAAGGCTTAAAATGGCATTTTTTCAGAATATGTCATTGTGGCATAAAATTTGCTGGTAAAAAAGACATAGGAAATTTAAGTCAGGGAGGCGTTTGTATGAGTTTTATTTTGAATCCGGAACAGAAGATGATTATTCAGCTGGCAAAGACTTTTGCTGAGAAAGAGTTGGCACCTGTTGCAGAGGAGATGGATCGCAATGCTCATTTCGTGCCGGGCCTTGTTCAGAAGGTGGCAGATGTGGGATTTCTTGGAATGAATGTACCGACCGAATATGGCGGCGCAGGTATTGATGAAGTGACAAAAGCCCTTGTTATTATGGAAATTGCAAAAGTAGATGCCAGTGTAGCTGAGCTGATTGCGGTACACACACTGACAAATGATATCATTTTACGCAATGGTACAGAAGAACAGAAAAAGAAATATTTGACGATGGCATGTAAAGGTGCTGTCGGCGCATTTGCTCTCACAGAACCAAATGCGGGATCCGACGCGGCAGCTGCACGAACAAAGGCAGTTGTTGACGGGGATGATTATGTGATCAGCGGTTCCAAATGCTTTATCAGTAACATGGGTGAGGATGAAGGTGATTATGTAATTTTAATCGCACTGACCGATCCGGCAAAAAAGACAAAAGGTATGTCTGCAATTATCGTTGACCGTGGAACAAAAGGATTTTCAATCGGAAAAGTTGAGGACAAGATGGGGCTGCGCGCAGCACCTGTATCTGAGCTTATTTTCGATGAATGCCGGGTGCCGAGAACTCAGCTTTTAGGAAAAGAAGGACGAGGATTTATGATCGCTATGGCGGGTCTTGACGGAGGACGTATCGGTATGGCTTCCCAGGGTGTCGGTGTGGCAGAAGGTGCTTTAGAGGCAGCAGTGACCTATGCAAAACAGCGTGTACAGTTTGGCAAACCGATCAATGCCAACCAGGGTCTCCAGTGGTATCTGGCAGATATGGCAACACGGACAGAAGCTGCCAAGATGCTGACCTTAAACGCAGCAGACCGTCGCCAGCACGGAGAAAATATCGGAAAACTTGCTGCTATGGCAAAATATTATGCATCTGAGAATGCGGTCTATGTTACCCATAAATCCCTTCAGATCCATGGCGGATACGGTTATATGAAAGATTATGCGATTGAACGCCAGTATCGTGACGCACGTATCATTCCGTTGTATGAGGGAACATCCGAAGTTCAGAAGATGGTTATTTCCAGAGCAGTTATCGATGGAAAATAGAAGATCATCTAAAAGCCACGGCAGTCTGCTGTGGCTTTTTTCTTGCGGTTTGAGTGTATAATTGGTATAATTAAAACCAAATTTTACAAAGACAGGATAGATGAACATGGAAAGAAAAAATATTTTACTGATAGGCTTTATGGGGACAGGAAAGTCAACCGTATCCGCCCGGTTAAAAAAGATACTGGGTATGAAAGAGATTGATACAGACGCACTGATCGTGGAGCAGGAAGGAATGACGATTTCCGATATTTTTGCCCAAAAAGGCGAAGAAGCTTTTCGAAATATGGAAACAGATCTTTTGAGAAGATTAAAAGATGAAAAAAATCTGATCGTTTCCTGCGGCGGCGGTATGGCTCTTCGAGATGAGAATGCCTCTATTATGAAAGAAGCGGGCACGGTTGTCTGGCTGACGGCAACACCGGAAACAATTTTGAAACGGGTGAAGAATGATGACAGCAGACCGCTCCTTAAGGGCAATAAAAATGTTGAATTCATCGGTGACCTTTTAGAAAAAAGAAGACCAAAGTATGAAGCTGCATCGGACATTTCTGTGGAGACAGACGGACGAAGGGTGCAGGATATCTGTGAGGAGATCATAAGTCGATTAAGTGAATAAAAGTAATGAAGAAAAACTCTATTATCGGGGA
>JAEDDO010000281.1 GCA_016298055.1 Frisingicoccus sp. | reverse complement strand
GACCTGGATAAAAATGTTGTCGATTTTCAGCCAAACTTTGATGAAACAGAAAAAGAACCGGAAGTCCTTCCGGCCCGTATTCCGAACCTTCTCATTAACGGTGCTGAAGGTATTGCCGTTGGTATGGCGACAAGTATCCCGCCCCACAATACAGGTGAGGTCATTGATGCTGTCCTTGCCTATATGAAAAATCCAGACATCACAACCGAAGAACTTCTTCAGATCATGCCCGGACCAGACTTTCCAACCGGAGGGATTGTAATAAACAAAGATGAATTACTATCTATATATGAAACCGGTCAGGGAAAAATCAAACTTCGCGGAAAAGTTCAGATTGAAAAGCTCAAAGGCGGCCGGGAACAGCTTGTAATCACAGAAATTCCCTATACTATGATCGGCGCAGGTATCGGAAAATTTTTAAATGATATCTACACACTTGTAGAAAGTAAAAAGACCGGAGACATTGTCGACATTTCCAATCAGTCGTCCAAAGAAGGAATCCGTATTGTCCTTGAGCTGAAGCGCAACGCGGATGTGGAAAATCTCGAGAATATGCTTTATAAAAAAACCCGCCTGGAAGATACCTTCGGTGTCAATATGCTCGCTGTTGCAGGAGGACGTCCGGAAACCCTGGGTCTGAAAGCGATCATCGATAACTTTCTGGATTTTCAGTATGATATTAATACCCGAAAATATCAGCATCTTCTTGTCAAAGAAAAAGAAAAAAAGGAAATTCAGGAAGGGCTTATCAAGGCCTGCGATGTCATCGATCTTATTATCGAAATCCTTCGCGGTTCAAAAAATATCAAACAGGCTAAAAACTGCCTCGTAAACGGTGTAACCGAAGGTATTCACTTCAAAACAAAAACATCGGAACGAAATGCGGCTAAACTTCGTTTCACCGAAAATCAGGCCACAGCTATTCTGGAAATGCGTTTATATAAATTGATCGGACTGGAAATCGAAGCATTGCAGAAAGAGCATGAAGAGACATTAAAAAACATATCGAAATATGAAGATATCCTTGAAAATCACTCCAGTATGTCAAAAGTGATCATGAAGGAGCTTCAGAATTTTAGAAAAAATTACAGTCACCCGAGAAAAACCCAGATTGTCAACGCCAAAGAGGCTGTATTTGAGGAGAAAAAATTTGAAGAGATGGAAGTTGTTCTTCTGATGGATCGTTTTGGCTACTGCCGCACCATCGATTCATCGACTTTTGAGCGTAACCGGGATGCCGCCGTCTCTGAGAACAAATACATCATTCCATGTATGAACACAGACAAGCTCTGCCTCTTTACCACATCCGGACGCATGCACCTTATTCGCATCTCGGATCTCCCATTTGGAAAGTTCCGCGATAAGTCTATCCCGATTGACAACTTCGGAAATTATAAAAGCAGTGAAGAAAGCCTTGTCTATGTGGAATGCCTAAGCCGTGTTATAAGTAATAAACTTCTCTTTGCCACAGAAACATCCATGTTGAAACTGGTAGACGGATCTGAGTTCAATGTGGCCAAACGAACCATCGCTTCAACCAAACTGTCCGAGGATGATACTGTCATCGCCGTCATGCCTGTAGAAGATACCACCCATGTGGCACTGAAAACAAAAAAAGGAATTTTCCTTCGTTTTGGCCTTGAAGAAATTCCTGAAAAGAAAAAAGCCGCCATCGGCGTACGTGGCATAAAACTCTCTTTAGATGACCGCATCGAAGAAGTCTATATGCTCAACAAAGACATCGAAACCACTATTATTTATAATGAAAAACCTGTTTCTCTGAACCGGCTCAAGCTCGGACACCGGGATACAAAGGGTATAAAAATTCGAGTGTAAATCTTGTTTTTATAACATGTACATGTTATAATTATTCTAACATTTTTTATAAAAACATATTACAGGAGGTACTAGTTATGAAGTATGTATGTGACGCATGTGAATGGGTTTATGATGAAGAAAAAGGATATCCAGAAGGCGGAATCGCACCTGGTACAAAATGGGAAGATATTCCTGATGA
>JAEDDO010000280.1 GCA_016298055.1 Frisingicoccus sp. | reverse complement strand
GCCAGCTCTTCCAGTTCTTCTTCCAGCACAACTTTCTCTGATACATCTCCTCTTTCATCCTTCAGTGTTTCTGACAATTCCTCATGCTGATGATGGGACATAGTACGGAAATGATCAATTACCGTGTTTCGTGTGATATTGTAGATCCACGTAGAAATCCCGCTTTTTTCCGGATCAAAGAGGTCAAGTTTCCCATACACTTTTATAAAAACTGCCTGGGCAAGATCTTCAACGTCCTGCTGCTGCCCTACATGACTCCTTATATACTGAACCACTTTCGGATAATAGGTGTCATAAATTTGCTCTTTATCATAGGTTCTGGTCATCATAATTATTATCTTTCTCTACCCTTTTTTTCATATCATAAAGATCTCCGGCTGCAGAGACCAACTCAAGTTCATCGTCCCCAAGTTCATGATAACGATGTTCCGTATCTAATATCATGTCTTCTAAACGCTGGTTTTGAAAAAAGCGCTGGCAATCAAATAATACTTTTATTTTTTCCTCCATACTTTTTCTCCTTTACTAAAACAACAGAAAAACTTTTACATCTCTATTCTTTATACGATGGATCCGGTATAATGTCCGTTTTTTTATCCAACTTTCTGTCGTTCTACTAATTCTGCAAAAAAGCCTTTATTTTCCAGCAATTCTTCATAAGTTCCGTCTTCTACGATCTTTCCGCCGTCAAGTACAATAATGCGGTCACACTGACGAATCGTAGAAAGGCGGTGGGCTATAACGATTCTTGTACAATTTAACTTATCGAGAGCCGCCGATATCTTTTTCTGAGTAATATTATCCAATGCAGAAGTGGCCTCATCAAACATCAGAACTTTCGGTTTCGGCGCCACCGCTCTGGCAATCATCAATCTCTGTTTCTGACCACCCGAAATACCGCCGGATCCTTCGGATATCATGGTACTCATTCCCATCGGCATATCCCGGATATCATCGGCAATACCCGCCACTTCGGCAGCCTCCCACGCATCCTCCATAGAAAGCCACGGTGCGGAAATAACAATATTTGAAAAAATATCTCCCTGAAACAGCTTTCCGTCCTGGGTGACAACACCGATATTCTTTCGAAGTGATTTCAGATCGATCTTTGAAATGTCTTTTCCGTCATAGTAAACAGCACCTTTCTGAACCGTCTCAAATCCAAGAAGAATACGGAGTAGGGTTGACTTTCCGCATCCTGTCTTTCCGACAACGGCCACATATTGTCCCGGACGTATCTTCACAGAAACATCATCGAGTACATTTGATGCCCCATCCTCATATCGGAAGGTCACATGACTGATCTCAATACTGCCGGAAATCTTTGTCACGATCTCCTTATCCTCAGACACCTCAGGAACAGCCTCAAGAATCGGTTTTGAAACTTCCATGATCGGCCGGATTCTCGCTGCCTGAAGTCCCAGGCCGACCAGAGATGAAAATGCGACAGACACCATACCGTAGGCCGCTGTAAATGCATAATAATCCGCCACAGACACGCCGCTTTTTACAGAAAGAAAATACATGACAAGAACTCCTGCAAGAGAAATGGCTGTATTGATCGTTCCTCCCAGAAGAACAAACAGGGGGACGCCATACGTTGCTTCAACTTCTTTCGCATACAGACTGGTCCACCGGGCAAAAGCACGTTTTTCCGCGCCTGACAATTTAAGTTTCTGTACGCCGGTAATCATCTCATAAGTCATACCATTCTTTTTACCGGCAATATCCATGGCCGCCTTATTCAGCTTCATACTGAAAATTGTATTCACAACAGATGCCCCCAATGTCAAACATGTGAAAATAATCGACGGAATGACAAGGGTCGGCGCATAAACGAATACCTGTGATATGTAAATAAGTGAAAAAAGCGAAGTCAATCCCGTAACCATAAAACTGGTGTAGATCGTCATACATAAAGAATTCAGATACTGAAGGATTGTTGCAAGCTCCCCTGAAGTATATTTTTTAAAAAATGACGGGGGAAGAAAAAGAATCCTTCCCATAGCTGCCGCCTGTACACAAATATC
>JAEDDO010000279.1 GCA_016298055.1 Frisingicoccus sp. | reverse complement strand
CCCAGAACTGCCAGTTTATTATTCATAAATTTACGCACATTTCGTTTAAATAAAGAAGAAGCGGCATTTTTATTTTGATCTTTAATACTTGTACCTGATTGACTCATCTTATTTCCCCCTCTCTTTATTCACCAAGGCGAACCCTTGGATCTAACAATGCATTCAGAACATCGACCATAAAAGAACAAATGAGCATCGCAGCTGCAATGATCAGGGTCGTTACAAGAACGACCGGATAATCGCCGGATACAATAGCATTTGTCATTGTAAGACCGATACCCGGATAAGAAAATACACTCTCAATAACAACAGAACCGCCAACCAGCATCGGAATACGGAATACCAGAATGACAAGAACCGGTTTCATGGCATTTCGGAAACCGTGTTTTAAATAAACTTTCCATTCCGGAATACCTTTTGAACGTGCAGTTTTAATATAATCACTGTTCAGAACGTCCAGCATGGTATTTCTCGCATAACGCATCAATACGGCCACCATACCGATGGTCAGGGTGAGAACCGGCAGGAACAGATGGAAAAAGGCATCCGCAAATGCACTTGTGGCATCCGGACTGACACGGTTGCTCGCCGGAAACCATCCGAGTTTGATTGAAAAAATCTGAATCAGGACAATACCGACAAGGAACTGAGGTACAGCCTGTCCGAGAACTGCAAGAACACGTCCCACATAGTCAATGATACCATTCTGACGAACTGCGGAGAGGATACCGATGCCGATACCGATCACGGCAGACAGTACCAGCGAATATCCGGCCAGTTCGAATGTGTACGGCAGTCTTACTGCAATAACAGATGCGATAGAAGATCCGTCAAAGGAATATCCCAAATCACCATGGAGGCAATTTCCGAGCCAGCGGAAATACTGAATAATCAATGGATCATTTAATCCGAGAGATTCTCTGAGGGCTTCAACATTTTCTTTATTTGATGAAAGCATCTCCGGGCTGACCATGAAGTTGATCGGGTCAATACCGGTCATCTGCAGTCCGTAAAAAACGATAAAACTGATAACCAGAAGCATTGGAATCATCATGAGCAGCTTTTTAACGATGAATTTAAACATTCAACCACTCCATTCTTTCTTAACATCCGATATTTTTTCACAGAGAAAGGGAGACTTTAGAAAATCCTTCCTCCGTCTCCCCCTTCATCAATGAATTCTATCTGAATTTGTTTTAAACGATTACTGAGCAAGTTCCCAATTTGCAAAATCCAGATCACACATATAAAGTGGATTACAGAATGTTACGCCGTCCGGAATAACAACTTTATCACTTGTGAATACGTATGTACCAACTGTGAATACAGGAACTTTATAAACACATTCCTGCTCTTTTGCCTGAAGTTCTTTTAATACTTCATTTCTTGCATCTGCATCTGTAGCTTTGAACAGATCGGCAACGAGTTCATCAAACTCTGTTGTTCCGCCAAATACGTTTGCGAATAATGCGTCAGAGCTCATATATTCTGTATACCATTCATCGATAGAAAATGCACTCTTACCTTTGAAACCGATATCATAATTACGTGTTGTGAAGAGATCTGTTGTACCGTCATTGGATAATGTTGCTTCAACAGTTAAACCAGCCTGTTCGAGATAATGAACAACTGTCTGAATCAAATCGATTGAAGTCTGGTCATTGTTATAGTAGCAGATTCTGAGTGTACGGCTCATATCATAGCCGGAAGCTGCGATATCTGCTTTTGCTTTTTCAGCATCGAATGCATATTCAAAACCGTTGTATGCTTCATGGCTGTTTGGAACACCACTGTTAAGAACGTTTGCTGTTGGATACAGTGTAGCCAGTGTTGCGCGGTCAATAGCTTCGATAATTGCTTTACGAACTTCTACGTTCTGCATAGCTTCGTTTTCGTTGCCGTCAGCACCTTTCATATTGAACAGGAAGTATTTGTAGAATAATACATCAACTTCATGTGTTGTGTAATTTGGCATTCCGCTGATTGCTTCAACAAGGTCTGCTGCATTTCCGAATACATAATCTGCCTGTCC
>JAEDDO010000278.1 GCA_016298055.1 Frisingicoccus sp. | reverse complement strand
GGATATTCAAATCCGGATATTGAATTATTGGCACCTATTGCAAGGCTCTTACATATCTCTCTGGAAACACTCATGTCTTTTCATGAAGAACTTGCACCGTCTGAAGTCGCGGAGATGGTTCGGGAACTGGATTCTATGCTGGATTCAGAAGATTTTGAAAAAGTCTATGCAAGAGCTACAGAGATGATAAGAGAATATCCGAATTGCAATGCACTCATATGGCAGATTGCGGTGATATTAGATGCCAGAAGATTGTGTGATGATAGTGTAGATTCAGAAAAATATGATGAACAGATTAATTCGTGGTATGAGATGGCACTTCAGGATGAGAATGAAGAGATAAGACGATGTGCAGCAGATTCGTTGTTTGGATATTATCTGCGGAAAAAGGAATACGAGAAGGCAGAGATCTATTTACGTTATTTTTCGGATAAGGACCCTATGAAGAAGATTCACCGGGGCAGATTGTATGAGATGAAGGGTGAAAAAGAGAGTGCATACAAAGCCTTTGAAGATGTATTGTTTTCGGAATACCAGATATTGAATTTTGCATTTATACATATGATGAATATGGCGATCGAAGAGAAAGATTTCAAAAGGGCACGCTATCTGGCAGAGAAGATTGGTACAATAGCAGGAGTTTTTGAAATGGGGAAGTATCACGAATGTATGTCAATGCTTGATGTTGTCTGTGCGGAGAAAAATATTGAAGGCACATGCAAGGTTGCAGAACAACTGTTGGAAAATGTGGATACACTTTTTGATTTTCGAAAATCAGAGCTTTATCGGCATATGCAGTTTAAGGAAGTAGAGCCCGGATTTCTGGAACGGGTAAAAAAAGATTTGATGCAGGGATTCAGGAATGACGAAGCATATAGCTATATGGCGGAAAATGAGGCCTGGAAAAATTTCATTAATGGTTTCCGCGAATAAAAGCAGAATTGACAAACATATCTGTATATGTTAATCTTGTACATAGATAAACATCTATATATTGTTTTGATCGTTGTGGAGGGAATCAAAAATGACAACAGCAGAAAAAGCGGACTTAATTATTCGTGATATCAAGAAGGAATCCGGTACAAGCCCGGTTCAGATTTTTAAAAATATTGCTGAAAAAGCGTATATGAGTATTCATGGACCGGAACACCATATATTAGATGGAGCAAGTTTGCTTGTCGCTTATAAAAATGCAGGCGGACAGATTGATTTGGATGAGGCACTTGAAAAACTGGTGGCGGAAGGATTGCGCATGCCAGGTGCCATGTGCGGTCTCTGGGGAATATGTGGTGCGATTACATCTGTTGGCGCCGCCCTTTCAATCATCGACGGGACAGGTCCTTTGTCTGTTGATGGAACCTGGGGCGATCATATGCAGTTTACATCCAATGCCATTGGCGAATTGGGCAGGATCAATGGTCCGAGATGCTGTAAAAGAGATGCGATGGTTGCTTTTAAGCATGGTATCTCCTATGTGAATGAGCACTACGGGGTAACCCTTGAGAATGAGCCTGTAAAGTGTATTTATTCCGGAGTAAATGAACAATGTATTAAAGAAAGATGTCCATACTATGCGTAAGAAAACAGAGCAAAAGGTTATGTATGATGAAACTCAGCTGAAAATTATAGATGCGACTATGACACTCATTCTTGAGAAGGGCTACTCGGGAGCGACGACTAAAAATATTGCAAAATTGGCGGGAGTCAATGAAAGTACTATTTTCAGACGGTTTGATGGAAAAAAAGAAATTGTCATTGCTGCAATGGAATTGTCAAAATGGAATCCGGGATTATCAGAGAGTGATTTTTCTTATGAAGGAAATCTGGAAAAGGATCTGATATCCTTTTCCAGAACTTATATGAATAAGGTTACGCCCCAGATGGTAAAAGTTTCTATTGGGCTTCGGTCAGCGGAATTGGAAGAAGCTGCATTACCGGGAATCATGAAAACACCTGCAGTTTTCAAAAAAGTATTGGTGGATTACTTTACGGAAATGATTGAAAATGGAAAGATGCCGGATTGTAATGTTGAGAGTAT
>JAEDDO010000277.1 GCA_016298055.1 Frisingicoccus sp. | reverse complement strand
AAAAATATTTATGACGTTTTAAATATGACAGTGGAAGAGGCGTTGACATTTTTTGAAAATGTACCGTCCATTCGAAGGAAAATGGAAACATTGAATGATGTGGGGCTCTCCTATGTAAGACTTGGACAGCCGTCAACAACACTTTCCGGAGGTGAAGCTCAGAGAGTGAAACTTGCGACAGAGCTTAGCCGAAGAAGTACAGGAAAAACCATTTATATTCTTGATGAACCGACAACCGGACTCCATTTTGCGGATGTGCATAAATTAATTGAAATTCTGCATCGTCTGACAGATGGAGGTAATACAGTCGTTGTTATTGAGCATAATCTTGATGTAATAAAGACAGCAGACTATATTATTGATATCGGTCCGGACGGCGGAGCACGAGGCGGAACTGTCATTGCCCAGGGAACACCGGAGGAAATTGCCGAATCACCAATCTCTTATACCGGAAAATATGTAAAAAAATATTTAGAGCGGGATAAAAAAATCTAGTATTCAGAAAAAAAATGGTGTAAGATAGAGGAGCATTATTTTTAAAATTTGACGAGTAAAGATAGTACAGGAGGAAAAATCATGAGTCGAGAAATGATTATTGTACTTGACTTCGGAGGACAGTACAACCAGTTAATTGCAAGACGTGTCAGAGAATGTCATGTGTATTGTGAAGTTCATCCACATACAATGTCTCTTGAAGAGATTAAAGCATTAAATCCAAAGGGAATTATTTTCACTGGCGGACCAAACAGTGTTTACGGTGAGGATTCACCAAGATATCAGAAGGAAATCTTTGAACTTGGAGTGCCGATCCTTGGTATATGCTATGGTTCTCAGTTAATGGCATATACTTTAGGAGGAAATGTTGAAACAGCACCTGTCAGTGAATATGGAAAAACAGAAGTCGACGTTGATACATCATCTGTACTTTTTGAAGGAGTATCTCCAAAAACTATTTGCTGGATGAGCCATACAGATTATATTTCAGCAGCTCCATCTGATTTTAAAGTTGTTGCGCATACACCAGTATGTCCGGTAGCTGCGATGGAATGTCCAGAGAAAAAACTTTACGCAACTCAGTTCCATCCAGAAGTTATGCATACTCAGGAAGGTATGACGATGCTTTCAAACTTTGTATACAAAGTTTGTGAATGTACAGGTGACTGGAAGATGGATTCCTTTGTTGAAACAAGTATCCTGCAGCTTCGTGAAAAAATCGGCAGCGGTAAAGTACTTTGCGCTTTATCCGGCGGTGTGGATTCTTCTGTTGCGGCTGTTATGCTTGCAAAGGCTGTCGGAAAACAGCTTACATGCGTATTTGTCGATCACGGTTTACTTCGTAAAAATGAAGGTGACGAAGTTGAAGCTGTATTCGGACCGGAAGGCCCATATGACCTTAACTTTATCCGTGTCAACGCACAGGAACGTTTTTACAGTAAATTAGCAGGTGTCGTTGAACCGGAACAGAAACGTAAGATTATCGGTGAAGAATTTATCCGTGTATTTGAAGAAGAAGCTAAGAAGATCGGAGCTGTTGATTTCCTTGTTCAGGGAACAATTTATCCGGACGTTATCGAATCCGGTCTCGGAAAATCTGCGGTTATCAAATCTCATCACAATGTTGGAGGACTTCCGGATTATGTAGATTTTAAAGAGATCGTAGAGCCGCTTCGCCTTCTCTTTAAGGATGAAGTTCGTAATGCCGGACGTGAACTTGGTATTCCGGAATACCTTGTAAGTCGTCAGCCATTCCCGGGCCCGGGTCTTGGTATCCGCATTATCGGTGAAGTTACAGCAGAAAAAGTTCGCATCGTACAGGAAGCAGATTATATTTACCGTGAAGAAATCGCAAAAGCTGGTGTTGACAAAAATCTCGGTCAGTATTTCGCAGGTCTTACCAATATGCGTTCTGTAGGTGTTATGGGTGATGAGAGAACTTATGACTATGCAGTTGCTCTTAGAGCGGTTACAACAAGCGATTTCATGACAGCAGAATCTGCAAAAATTCCATGGGAAGTACTTGAAAAAGTAACAAATAGAATTGTAAA
>JAEDDO010000276.1 GCA_016298055.1 Frisingicoccus sp. | reverse complement strand
CTCGTCTTAATGCTCATAAAACGAATCAAATCCGGAGCACAGTCATTGTTGATATAATCTACATGACGCGGATAAAATTCCGATCCGATATATTTTTTGAAATTGAAATAATCCTGCTTCAGATACTTCAAAGCGTTAAAATTCTCTTTATCAATGTATTCCAGTATCTCTTCTTTGCTTAAATCATCAATATGAATCTCTACACCGTAATCAGCCAAACCAAGAGCTGTAAAATCATCCTTCACTAATGATGCAAGCAATTTTTTCTCCATAACAAAGTTCTCAGATAAAGACCCCAACGCAAAAGCGATCTGCACACTTCGCTTATAGCTATTGCCGATAAAGTCCAGCACGGTAACATACTCCTTATTTGTATATTTACGCAAGCCACGGCCAAGCTGCTGAATAAAGATCGTCGTAGACTCGGTTGGTCTAAGGAACAGCACCATATTCACACCGGGAATGTCGACACCTTCATTCAGGATATCCACCGTAAACAGGATCTCAAGATTATGAGCATCATTTTGCAAATCATTATAAGCTCTGACACGCTCACCGATATCATTACGGCCAGTCAGATAAGCGGTATGATACCGCTCTCCCAATGCTTCACACATCATTCTGGCATGGGTAACATTTCTACAGAACGCAAGCGCCTTCAGCTTTCCTTGTGGACGATGCTTCTCAATCTGCTCGGCAATAAAATCGCAGTGATCTTCCTTTGCCATCTGCGCAATCATTCTGCGTTCTTCATTTCCGGTCAGCCCATAATCCACCAGCTTGTCTCGAATACCAAAATATTTAAACGGAACAACAAGATCATTGGCGATCGCATCACGCAATCTTAGCTCATAAGGCACATTATGATCGAACAATTCGAAAACATCCTGGTTGTCCAAACGTTCCGGTGTAGCAGTCAAACCAAGTAAGAATTCCGGTTCAAAATAACCGATAATCTTTTTATAAGTCTCTGCTGTGGCATGATGACACTCATCAATAATAATGTAATCAAATTCATTCTTTGAGAATAGCTCCAGTGTTTTGCACATGGTAATGTTCGTGGCAAATACAAAATCTGCATCCGATTCTTTACTGGTACCACTATAGATGCCATAGGATACATTTTTACCGAACACCTCTTGGAAGGTTTCCAGGGATTTTCTCAAAATAGATCCCTCATGTACAATGTAAAGCAATCTCTTCGGGTTGAAATTCAATGCATCAAAAGCTGCCAGATAAGTTTTTCCACTACCTGCCGATGCAATCGTGAGCGCACGATTAACACCTATGGCACGGTAACGATTCAACTCCTTCAAGGCCTTCTTCTGCATATAATTCGGCTTGATCTTTGACGCCGACAGATCATAATCCATATCCCAACGCT
Source organism: Frisingicoccus sp. (assembly GCA_016298055.1). Taxonomy (GTDB): domain Bacteria; phylum Bacillota; class Clostridia; order Lachnospirales; family Lachnospiraceae; genus Frisingicoccus. The sequence continues at coordinate 664 of JAEDDO010000276.1, read as the reverse complement.
CAATGGCATAACTTAGTCTCTGGGCATATTTAACAATCAGTTCTGCATCCAGTAATTCCGTTGCGTCCCATTTTTCTTCAAATTCTTTCAACGCATCATCATATGCACCATTTACAAAATAGTCCTTTACAGATACATCCCATTCAATATTTTTAAGAAGCGCATATCGTGTGATATTTGAAGAACCAATCACTAACTCTCTGTGATCATCGAATTCGAAAAGATAACCCTTGGAATGGTAGCCAAGAGTCGAATAATCGGTACCATGAAAGCTCTCATAATCCAAATGACATTGAAAATTAGAACATCTTCCCATGAGCGCATAGAAACTCTTCAAGGATTCAATATCTGTGAAATTCTGGTAAGTTGAGGTGATGATACGTCCCTTACACCCTCTTTCCACAGCTGCTTCAATATCCTTGAACAACAAAACAAGGCCAGCTTTCTTAATAAAGCTGACAGAGAAATCAAAAGACTTACAATGCCTTAGATTATCTTTGATCTTGTCCAGAAAAGTAATATCTGTATAATTTGTTAAAAACTGATGTTCCAAGATATTTTTCCTCCTTCAGATACACAGCCAAAACAAGGGGTGTAATACCTCTAACGATAATTCCAGATTTCATATCCCTGCCGTCTGGCCGAATCATAGACCGGCTGCATG
>JAEDDO010000275.1 GCA_016298055.1 Frisingicoccus sp. | reverse complement strand
CGAAAATACGGCATTCGTTCTCATAGTTAAATGGATATAACAAGCGCCTCCTAAGCGCTAGTTGTGGGTTCGATTCCCGCTGGGAACAGCCATTTTTGCAGTAATAGTTGACCACAATTATTACTGCAATTTTTGTTTTTGGAGCGATTTTCGGTGGCAACTTGCCACCGAAGATTACCGCTAGATACAAAATCTGCCACCGAAAATGAAAAACTGCCACCCATTATGATTTTTTGGATTGCCACCCGGAGAGTTCAACTACAGTGTAGGATGAGATTTGGGTTGTAAATTAGTGATAACATGATATTCTTGCTTGGAAGTATTCGAGCCTGACGGTAAGGTCCGTTCAGATTAGATGAAAAACAATTCTAATCTGGGCGGGCTTTTTTGCGTTCAGGGAAAAGGAGGAAGAATGCCAGTAGAAGAAAAAACAGATCAACGGGAAGCAGATGAAAAAGTTGTAGAAATCGAGCTGGAACGATTGAGATCCTTTACCAATCATCCGTTCAAGGTCCAGGCAGACAGTCAGATGATCGAGCTCCAGGACAGCATCAGAAAATATGGAATACTGAATCCACTGATTGTCCGGCCAAGACCGGAAGGGGTATATGAGATCATATCTGGGCACCGAAGAAAATTTGCAGCTGAAAAGCTGGGGTATCGGAAAGTACCTGTAATCATCCGAGCCATGAAGGATGATGAAGCAGTAGTTTCAATGGTAGATTCCAATCTGCAAAGGGAGAGAATCAGTCCAAGCGAAAAAGCATTTGCTTACAAGATGAAGTACGATGCCATTAAAAGAAAAACCGGCAGAAGAAAATGTGGTCAGGTTGACCATCATTCCGGGAAAAAGACCATTGAAGTAATTGGAGAGGAAGGTGGAGACAGTCCGAAGCAGGTCCAGAGGTATATCAAGATAACAGAACTGATACCGGAGCTTTTGGAAAAAGTAGATGATGGCAGCATGGGCTTTACACCGGCGGTGCAGATTTCCTATCTGAAAAAGAAGGAACAGGAAGAGATGCTGGAAGCTATGGATTTTGCCCAGTGTACACCATCTTTATCACAGGCAATCAGAATAAAAAAGCTGAGCGCAGAAGGAAAACTTACGGTAGAAGGAATGGAAGATATCTTAAGTGAGATTAAGCAGAAGGATATTGACCGGGTAGTTTTTAAGAATGAGCAGCTTCACAGATTTTTTCCAGCCAGCTACACATCGGAACAGATGAGGCGTGAGATATTGGAAATATTGAAATTGTGGATGAAAAATAATTGGGATAAATAGGAGGACAGATTATGTGTAGAGTAATTGCAGTATCAAACCAAAAAGGTGGAGTAGGTAAGACGGTATCATGTGTGAATTTAGGTATTGGCCTGGCACAGTCAGGAAAGAAGGTATTATTGATTGATGCGGATCCGCAGGGAAGCATGACGATCAGCCTTGGATATTCGGAGCCGGATGATATGGAGTATTCCCTGGCAAGCATGATGATGAATATTGTAAATGATGAACCGCTTAACATGGATAAAACGATTCTTCATCATAAGGAGGGTGTGGACCTTATTCCGGCGAACATCGAATTATCAGCGATTGAGGTATCTCTGGTAAATGTAATGAGCAGGGAACTGATTCTTAGAACAATGGTAGATCAGCTGAGACAATTTTATGATTTCATCATTATAGACTGCATGCCATCTCTGGGAATGATGACAATCAATGCGCTGGCATGTGCAGACTCTGTGTTGATACCAGTTCAGGCAGCATATCTTCCGGTCAAGGGTTTACAGCAGTTGATTAAAACAATCAGCAGAGTAAAGAAACAGCTGAACCCAAAGCTTAAGATAGAAGGAATCCTTCTGACTATGGTTGATAACCGTACCAATTATGCCAGGGATATTTCATTGATGGTTTATGATACTTATTCAGCGAATATTAAGGTATTTGCAACAGAAATACCGATGTCAGTCAGGGCATCAGAGGTAAGCGTGGAAGGAAGCAGTATATATTCCTATGATCCAAAGGGAAAAGCGGCATTTGCATACATGGCATTAACAA
>JAEDDO010000274.1 GCA_016298055.1 Frisingicoccus sp. | reverse complement strand
TTTAAAAAATAATCCCTGCTGCGCATACAAATCTTCCGCACGAACTCTCAAACGTTCCTCTGTTGCGATCTGCCAATGTACCGACGTCTTAATCGTTAATCCAAGAAACGCCGGCGGTCTTCCCGCAACCGGAACCGGATAGGCATATGGATATGTTCCCCAGAAATTTTTTGACAATTCTTCTGTCACAGTCAGATCATCATGCTGAAACAGAACAACATTGGCAAAATTAAGCCCCATACCGCAAACCGATTCCTTCGCATTCGTGGACACAAGTACAAGTTCAATCTTTCTCATCCTTTTCATATCGAACAGATAATTAAGCAGCTCATCCCTTTCATCCACAAATATCGCATCATCCAGCACAACTCTGATTCTGGGCACCTGATTCAATGCATCAAAGATTTCTTCTTTCAAATAAGAATTGAAAATACTCTGATCCGGTGATAAAGAATAGAAAACCATCACAGAATTGTCCTCTAATACCCCCTTTTGTATATTATATTGCGTGTCGACCCCGCCTTCATAAAGGCCTTCAAATATGTGCTCCATCTGACTGCATACCCGCCGGAGTACGATCCCCGCATCATGATTTGCTCTTATATTATCCGCGACCACATTCGACAAGCCCGAATTCAGAGCATACTCTGAAATAAAATCGTCGTCCTGCTGAAGAAGTTCTGTCATTGCGGGAAAAGACAAAGGATAGGCTGCGGATACGATATTCAGCAAAGCCGATCCATACACCAGCACCCGGTCAATCAATCCGCCATACCCCTGTCTCTCTGCCGTCATCTGTATAAAACGAAGAATCTGCTGATCGGACATGCCATAAAAAAGATGATAATTTTTCTCCTCAGGCCAGGAAAGCATCATCCTATCCAGCTCCCCGACCGCCTGTTTTTCCCTCAACATTCGGAACAGATTGAAATCTCCGGACAAAACCAACGTTGGAAGATTATCTTTTTTTGCGTAACTGCAGATTAAGTCCGTAACCATTCTGCGATTTCCTGCCCCGTATCCGGTAATCAAAAGATCTCCCTCGATATTTTCAAAAAAACTTTTATGATCGATCCTTCCCTTACATACTCTCCGCACCGTATTTCGGTGCTCACATTCCCGAAGGATCATAGCCTTATTCCCTGTAAACATCTCCCGTTCCTCCTTCTCACTGATATTTCGGCATAGAAAACAAAAATGGTTTTTCTCCTTTCAGACTCACGATCGCTTCTCCCATGTTCAGAGAAAGGATATCCCAATCTTCAACCGTGTGCCCCTCTCTTTGAATATGCACCGGATTCTGTTGTGCCGAAAAAGAATGATTCTGATAATTCAATCCAAATCTGTTGCTGATAAACTGGCGGGTATCAAAATCAGATACCCGAAAAGCAATCAGATTCTGAAAGGTTGAAAGCATCCGTTTTGCCCCGTATTCCCCATAGATATCTACCGCTCCCGAAAAATTCTGAAGTCCGCATAAAATTTTAACGCCCTGTGATCTCCCGAAGTTCATCGCATTTGATAAATGATTTAACTTTTGAGTTAAAAGCAGCATCTCGTCGAGTATGACATAGACGTTGTTTCTTTTTTCCTGACGACCTCCAAGGGCATTGGCAAGCGCACGATCAATGAGAACACCGTATATAGGTGCCAGGGCTTCTCCCCGTTTCAGATCATATTCAATGAAAACCACCTTTTTCTCCGGAGCAGTCACGATTTCACGCATGGAAAATTCTTTCTCCGGATTACTTTCAGCAAAAGGCCCCACAAACATTTCTTTGAGGATCGTTCCTATATAGGAATTTACCCCCTGTGTCTGATGACTTTTATCCGCAATGTAGTCCATACAGTTGCGATAATCCTCCATATACGCTGCCTCAAAAACTGCCTTGAGTTCCGCATTCGTGCTTCCCGATAAAAATCCAATAAGTTCTTTGTTATTGAGTTTCTTCTGGTCCGTTCTCCAATATGTACGCATAAAATAAATAAGAACACCGGCCAGTATCTGGGCAGCCATTGCCGGAAAGACAGGCTGGGTCTCACTGTTCATTTTCTGAAA
>JAEDDO010000273.1 GCA_016298055.1 Frisingicoccus sp. | reverse complement strand
TGATTTACCATGTGGGTATAAAGCTGGGTGGATGAAATGTCACTGTGTCCCATCAGCTCCTGCAGGGAGCCCAGATCCGCACCATTTTCCAGCAAGTGTACCGCAAAGCTATGCCGCAGTGTGTGGGGTGTGATCTCCTTCTCAATTCCTGCCTTGGCCTGATAGAATTTGAGAATCTTCCAGAATCCCTGTCTGCTCATACGGGAACCGCTGACATTCACAAACAGCGCTTCTTCAGCAGGATCGGTAATCAGCAGGTCACGCATTTCGTTCATATAAACTGACAGAGAATTCAGTGCAGCAGGATAGATCGGAATCACCCGGGACTTTTTGCTGCCGCCGCATTTCACAACCCCAAGCTCGGTATTGACATCGCTGACATTCAACTCAATCAGCTCAGAAACCCGCATGCCGGTGGCATACATCACTTCCAGCATAGCCTTATCCCGGTATCCCTTGGCATCAGAGCATACCGGCTGGGCAAGAAGCAGCTCCACTTCTTTTCCGGTCAGAATCTGAGGGAGCTTTTTCTCTCCCCGCTCCACATGAATCTCATCCGAAACCGGAGAATGCTCCAGGAATCCAGAGGAAACAGCATAAGAATAAAAATTCTTCAGGCTGGCAAGAAATCTGGATGCCGTTGCCCCGGATTTCCCCTCGGAATGCAGGAAGGCAAGGTACTCTTCAATATCAGGTTCTGCGGCACTGAGAATATCCACTCCTCCCTTCTGATTCATCCAATCCATGAACTGGCGAATGTCACGCATGTAAGAAGAAATGGTATTGCCAGATGCCTGCTTTACCTTTGTAAGATAATTCTCATAAGCATGAATCAAATCTAGCATTAGCCGGTAAACCTCTACTTTTTTACAGAAATCCATCGATTGTGCCCCAAAGGCCATCGAAAAATGTTCTCTTTATCAATAAATGCCGCCGGTACATAATCCAATCGGAAAAGAGACAGGACAGCAGCTATATCAACACAACCTGAGGATCTGAAGTTGTGAGAAAAAAGGAAATATCAAAAAATCCGGCATACTATAAAACAACAAACGATCGACACAGCACCCATAAGAACTGAGCATCCAAGAAAGTCTATGTGGAAAGGATCAAGCTGCAATCAGAATACAGCCCATCCAAAAAAGCTCCGGCTGTTCCGGGAAATCTCTGGACTTTACCAAACAAAGCACCAGGAAAACCGGGACAAACTGACATACTGTTTTTTGATACAACCATACTATACTCCATTTTTTACAAAAATTCAAGCTTTTTGTAAAAATGCGTATAATTTTGTAGATTCTGACAAGATTTATGTTAACTTTGTTATGTCAACATTCCAGAAAACAAAACATTTGTTTTTATCATTTTCGATCATATTGACAACATCTTGCGTTTTTTTGCCGCACCAATCACTAAATATAGTTTTTGAATTTTCTCCTTCATTTCGGTTTTTAAGAGTAAATTTTATTTACCTCCGATGCTTATTTGTATATTATCACAGTTTGCGTTTTCTTCTTCCGCCTCCCCTCTTCTTTTTTTCAGCGCTATGAACAAGGGCCGATACCAAACTCCCTCCCAGAATCAGAAGCGAGCTTGTTCCCACCGCGCTGTACTGCACTCCAAAAAACAGCGTCATTATCCCGATTACCGTCAGAATATAGAGGCCGCCTGACAAAAGACAGATCATCAGCTTCCTGTGCTGAACCAGATCGCTGGAAACCGATGCGCCAATATAGGAGCACAACAGCAGCATCACCATGATCCCGTAGCCGGACATTTCCCATTTCAGTTTTCCACCAAGAACCAAAACCGAAAGTACCACGCAGCACAGGAGCATGCAGATTGTTTCAGCCAGCCACCCATAGGCCAGTCCCACCGGAATGGATTTTGCTGTACCGGCGGGTTTATGATTCACCGTCATATATCCTCTCCCCTTTCGCTACATCCATATTCTTCTGCCCAGCAGGTTATTCCGCCGGGAAGCCAAAGCGAACACGCAGGCATCAAAAATCGCCGCCAAGACATGGCGGCGCAAAGCATTCTATCCGGTTTTGTAAATA
>JAEDDO010000272.1 GCA_016298055.1 Frisingicoccus sp. | reverse complement strand
GATTACTGGCATACCGTTCTTTTTTCCGTTCGTGGTGGGCTTCCAGAGCCCCGGATGGGGCTCCCTTGTGCTTTGCAAATCGTAAAATAGCGTATTGTGGCATGTAACTCCTTCCCGTCCACAAAAGAGTGGACATTTCTTTATTTTCAAGGTACGGCTCATCGATGAACTAAGAAAAGTCTACACTTATTTTTCATGCTGTGCCGTATATCCGAAAGGCAGGAAATATAGGACATTTGGCAGGACTTTCCGCTTTTACGGAAATGTGGTAGAATGGAGAAGAAAATGATTATGAGGAGATGATACTGTGGCATTAACCATACAGGAACGATTAAAAGACCTACGGGTAGAGCGGGGACTGACCTTGGAACAGCTTGCCGGTGAAACCGGGCTGTCAAAATCTGCCCTCGGAAGCTATGAATCGGAGGATTACAAGGATATCAGCCATCACGCCATCAACCGTCTGGCTGACTTTTACGGTGTGACTGCCGATTATCTGCTTGCCCGGACAGAAACAAAAAGCCACCCGAATGCAGAGCTTTCTGACCTGCATCTGAGTGACGAAATGATAGAGCTATTAAAGAGTAAACGGGTGGATACGGCACTGCTCTGTGAACTGGCAACCCACCCGGATTTCACAAAGCTTCTTGCCGACATACAAATCTATGTGGAAGGGATTGCATCCATGCAGATACAGAACCTGAATACATGGGTGGATGTGGCAAGGGCTGAAATCATGGAAAAGTATCAGACAACGGAACAGGACAAAACCATGTATCTGTTGCAGTCAGCCCATGTGGAAGAAGGCGACTATTTCCGTAGCCGAGTACATAAGGACATGGACGGCATTTTAGAAGATATCAGAAACGCCCACGTTGGAAGAAATGACGGAGCACCGAAGACCTCTGTGGCAGAAGAACTGCGACAGGATTTGGAGGAAGTGGCAGCCTTTGAAGGAAGCCGGGCAGAACAGCTTCTGTTGGTTTTCTGTAAGCAGACCAAGCTCCGTTACAATAAGCTGACAGAGGAAGAAAAACAGGCACTGATGCGGATAATGCAGAAGTCGGAGTTGATGAAAAGCCCTATTTCACAGAGGGGCAGGAAGAAATAAAATATGTATACTTAAAGATGCTTTGAGAGGTAACATTTATGGGATTTCGTACACTTGAAATTAGTCATGCAGCAGAAATACACATAAAAGAAGGGCAATTGGAAATCACAACAGACGATGGAATTGCAGTTGTGCCGATAGAGGACTTGAATCAGATTATGGTACATGGTGCTAATATACGACTTTCTACAATGGATTTATCTATCTTAAGTCAAAATAAGGTGGCACTGATGACGCTGGATGACAGATATTTACCGACAGCCATTGTGTTGCCATTTGAAGGTCATGCAAGGCAGTCTAAATTAATGCATGCACAAATAAATACTACACATGAAAAATATATGGAATTATGGATTGATATTATAAAACAAAAGATAAGTAATCAATCCAGAGCTTTGTCTATTATGGGTTTGGATGGTGCGGAAAGAATTGCAGAGCATGTGGCAACTGTAGATGAGGAAAATGTGGATTACTGTGAATCATTAGCTGCTAAAGAATATTTTGCATATTATCATGAGGGATTTAACAGAAGAAGTGAGAACCCTATCAATAGCAGACTGAATTATGGCTATGCTGTTGTAAGAAGTGCAATTGCAAGAAAACTGGTGGCAACGGGTTTTCATCCAACTTTTGGAATACATCATGACAATCAATTGAATGCATTTAATCTGGCTGATGATTTGATAGAACCGTATCGTGCAATAGTTGATTTAGTAGCACACAACAATATAGCGTCAAACATTCAGTTGACAAAATCAGAAAGAAGAGAATTGGCGCATGTATTACATAATGCCTGTATTGTCGATGGAGTCAAGGTTAATGTAATGTCGGCGATTGATATTATGGTGGAAAGTTTGAAGAGGATTATTTTAGATGCTTCGACGGAAAAATTAAAGGTACCAATGATTCTGCCGATTGAAAGTATGGAGGGAATTACGGAATGAGATTACTT
>JAEDDO010000005.1 GCA_016298055.1 Frisingicoccus sp. | reverse complement strand
AACTTGCAAAGGCTTTGAGTGTCTCTGTGGCTGAATTGTTGACAGGAGATTTTAAAGAGAATGATAATCCATCAGCAAATATGAAAAAAATACACTTTTATGTGTGTCCGGTATGCGGCAATATTGTTACTTCTGTAGGTCAGGGAACATTTTCATGCTGCGGTCTTAATTTATTGGAACAGGAAGCAGAGTCATGCGACGAAGAACATGAGATTCAGGTTGAGACTGTAGATAATGAATATTATGTGACAATAAAACATCCGATGAGCAAAAGTCACTATATATCTTTTATCGCCTATGTGACATCAGGGGAGACGGGAATGGTCAAACTGTATCCGGAGCAGGATATCGCTGTGAGATTCAGAAAAAGAGGACAAGGAATTTTGTACGCATATTGTAATCGACACGGATTGATTCAGCGAATGATTTAAGGACGCAAAGATACTTTGCGTGACTTATCGGAACCAATACTATTTTTGCAGAGGAGAAATAACATGTTTCGCAAAGCAGATTCAGGAGACTTGAAACGGATCGCAGAGATCTACGATGAAATTCATACAGAAGAAGAAGCGGGAAGAGCTTGCATAGGCTGGGTACGGTCTATTTATCCGACAAGAAAAACTGCAGAGGTGTCTATCAAAAAAGGAGATATGTTTGTAGAAATTGAAGAAGGAAGAATTGTGGCAGCAGGGAGACTAAACCAGGAACAGGTCCCTGAATATGCGGATGCGAAGTGGGATTATGATGTACCGGATGATCAGGTGATGGTGCTGCACACATTGGTTGTTTCACCGAAAGTTGGCAAGAAAGGCTATGGTTCTAGATTTGTCGGTTATTATGAGCAGTTTGCATTAGAGCATAATTGTCAGTATCTTCGTATGGATACGAATGAAAAAAACAGAGCAGCACGTACGCTATATAAAAAACTTGGGTATAAAGAGGTTTCTATTGTTCCATGTGAATTTAATGGAATTAAAGGTGTACGTCTGGTCTGTCTTGAAAAGAAGTTGTAGTTTTATATATCCCTTTTTTATTCTTGCCGTGATGTTTTCATTTCAACAGTTAAATTTGCTATTTCCATTATTTTTTCATTGAGCCAATTTAAACCGCAGATGTATTTGGCGGTATCGTCATCATATCCTTCCGGAGAAAGGCCGGCAATCGTGACAATGATAAGTTTTCTGCAGCGTTTGGCGAGATCGAGGATGACATTATAGACCTGTTGAGGAGTGGCTGAGTGCTCGAACATACCGTTGGCCAGAAGGTTGGAGGCATCTTCTAATAATATGACGGAATCCGAATCAACGAAAATCTGGTCGATATTCCATCCGGCTTCGATCGTTTGAAAACCTTTATATTTTCTCTGAAGACGATGTTTTTCAATACGAAGACGGTTCTCCTCATTTTGCGGTATCATGGTGGCAAGATAGATTCGTTTACTTCCGCTTTCTACCGCAAGCTTTTCCGCATATAAACTTTTACCGCTGTTGTTTGGACCGAGAACTAATTGGATTTCCATTTAGAATAAGCCTCCACTTTAATATCGTCAAAGGTTGCTGCATTTTTATAAACAGACAGTGCGAGATCAAGAAGAGGCATGAGAGCTACGGCTCCGGTACCTTCGCCAAGACGCATATCTGCATGAAGTACAGGTTGTAAATTTAAGGATTTCATAACAATTTGAGCTCCCGGTTCTGCACTTGTATGTGACGGCAGGATATAACCGTGGACGTGAGGACATAGTTGTACGGCACACAGAGCGGCTACGCCGGAGATAAAGCCGTCCATAATAATCGGAATGTGATACAGTGCACCGCCAAGAAAGGCACCGGTCATGGCAGCAATATCAAATCCTCCCACTTTGTGGAGAACGTCGATGACATTCGAGGCATCCGGCTGATTGATGGCAATTGCCTGACGGATAGCATTTTGTTTTCGAATCAGTCCCTCATCGGTCAGTCCGGAGCCGCGTCCCGTCACTTGCTCAACGGGAAGCCCGGTTAAAACGGACAGAACAGCACTGGATGTGGTTGTATTTCCTATACCTGCTTCGCCTGTGGCAATCAGTGTGTAACCTTGTTCTTTGGTACATTTTACCATTTCTATTCCTGTTAAAATTGCCTGAACTGCCTGATCTTTTGTCATTGCAGGACCTTGAGACATATCTTTAGTCCCTCTCGCTACTGAACGAGGGATAAGCCCTTCAACTTTATCAATCATTCCCATGTCAATTGGAAAAACATCTGCTTTGGCAGCTTTTGCCATACTGTCTACGCTCGTAGTTTTACGAACAAGAGAGCGGGCAATTGCTGTTGTTACATCGTGGGTACTCTGAGCAACACCCTGTTTTAAGACGCCATTGTCTGCACAAAATACAAGAACACATTTTTTATCAATTGTTATGTTTTCTGTATGGGATGCAGCACTGATGGAAGCAATTAATGTTTCGAATTTTCCAAGGCTTCCGACAGGTTTTGCTATATGATCAAAACGGGTTATGCATGCATCATACAGTTTTTTATTGGCCGGTTGAATGCAGGCAATTATTTTATCCAGATTCATTTTTCCTATTCCTTTCCGGGAGATTTTATCCATAAAAAGTCATTTTCTGGTTTATTCTAATACTTGTCAGCAAGCTTTGTCAACAGTTGACATATAAAGGTGCTGTGATACAATAAATCTTAATATCGGGGGCAATATTTGTGTTCCCATGACAGGTGTGGAAAGGAAATTTATTGAAGATGAAAAAATATTTGACAGCTTTTGCAATGACACAATCAATGTTTTGTTCTCTGCCGTGTCCGTTTCATATGTGGGATGAAGAATCACGTCCGTATATGCTTCTTTTTTTGCCTTTGGTAGGATTGGAGATCGGTGTTTTTTGGGCGGTACTTTCCATATGGGGTCACCGGATTGGATTGCCGGATATGATATATGGCTGTGCCATGTGCGCATTGCCCTACCTGATGACCGGGTTCATACATCTGGATGGATTTATGGATGTGGCTGATGCTATTGGTTCGTGGCGAAGTACGGAAAAAAGACGAAAAATTCTTAAAGATCCACATGTGGGATCCTTTGCAGTGATTGGCTGTGTGTTTCTTTTGATAACAGGATTTGCTCTGTTTGCGTCTTCTGCGTCATCCATACCTGTGATGTGTTTTGTGATGATACCTGTAATGAGCCGCTGTTGTTCTTCAATGGCGATAGGGATTCTTCCGCCGATGCAGACAAGCCAGTATGCTCATATGCAGACACTATCGCAGCGGCAGCGTGCTTTGCTTATAGGTATAGTCATTCTATGTATGATTTTTGGATTTATTTTTATGGGTAGATATGGATGGACCTTTGTTGGCGAAGGTATCGGGTATGTTTTGGCGCTAAGGTTCAGTTATAAGGCACTTGGGGGAATGAATGGTGATATCTCAGGTTTTTGTCTGACAATCAGTGAATTATGTGGAATTGGGGTTTGTGTATTAATTTAGAAGGATTTAGCATATAGAGTATGATGAATTTAGGAAAGTTTAAAGGAAGGTGAAAAAATGAGTTCAATCGTAACTTTTACAGGAAAGCATTTCGATCCGACAGCTCCTGAAGAAAATTTAATTGATCTGTCAGACATTGGACATGCGCTTTCCTTGATCTGTCGTGGAAACGGACATGTAAAATATTTTTATTCCGTTGCCCAGCATTCGATTGCCTGCTGTAGGGAAGCACAGGCCAGAGGCTATTCCGATCGGGTTCAGCTGGCATGCCTATTGCATGATGCCAGCGAAGCATATATGTCCGATGTGACACGTCCGGTGAAGGCACTTTTAACAGAATATTTGAAAGTTGAGGAAAATCTTCAAAACATGATATGGAACAAATATCTGAAAACACCGTTGACAAAAGAGGAAAAACAACAGGTTTTTGAGGTGGATGACGATATGCTGGCTTATGAATTTGCAAAGATAATGCCGGAAAAAATCAGAGATACAGAAGTTAAATTGAAGGCAGATATTCAATGTGAATTTAAGATTATGTCCGAAGTAGAAGATGAATTTCTGGAGTTGGCAAAGACATATGTTCAATTTCTATGATAAAACGGGAGGTATGAAATTTTGATAAGAAAATTTATGTGTGCGGCTTTAATCGGTACCTGTATTCTGGCGATTACTGCCTGTGGAAAAAAAGCAGAAACAGAAAAAACGTCTGAAAGTGTAAAACAGACAGAAGTACAGGATTCAGCGGAAGAAAATTTTGATTTTTCAACAGAAGATATTGATGGCAATAATGTGTCTTTTAAGGACTTAGATGCAAAGCTGATTATGGTCAATTTTTGGGAACCATGGTGCGGTCCCTGTACAGAAGAGATGCCGGATCTGGAAGAACTGTATGAAAAATATAAGGATCAGGGTTTTGTTATTCTTGGTGTATTTTCTACAGAAGGTGTGGATGAAGATGTTCGCACGGTTATTGAAGAAAACAAAATTACCTATCCGATTCTCCGTGTAGATGAGAAATTGGCAAAATATATGCAGGATTATGTACCGGCGACGATGTTTGTGGACGGCAGTGGAAAAGTACTCAGTGAATCACCTTATATAGGGTCAAAAACTGCAGATGCATGGGAAGAAATCATTAAAAGTTATTTGAAATGAGGTTGAAATGAAAAAGCATTATCTTACAATGGCACTGATGGCAGTGTCTGCAGTCATGATCATAACAGGTGTTTTGGATCAGCAGAATCAGACAGTTATGGCAAAGGCGATAAAAATATGTCTGGAGTGTATTGGTATTGGATAATAAGAAAAGAACATGGATTCAAAGTCTGGCATTTCTCATTCAGAATGCAAATTTTAAAGGCTTTTTTACAGGTAAGATCTATCAGGGTCCCATAAAAAATGTTTGCGTTCCCGGATTGAATTGTTATTCATGCCCCGGAGCCGTGGGAGCATGTCCGATTGGCTCGCTCCAGAATGCACTTGCTTCTTCTAAATTTAAATTTCCCTATTATATTTTGGGGCTGCTTTTATTTTTCGGAGCCTTGTTGGGAAGAGTTGTGTGCGGTTTTTTGTGTCCCTTTGGTTTTTTGCAGGATCTTCTGGATAAGATTCCCTTTCCAAAGAAAGTGAAAATTTTTCGCGGGGACAGACTTCTTAGAAAGCTAAAATATATTGTACTGATTGTTTTGGTCATTGGTCTGCCGTTTTTTTATAAGATGGTTCCCTTTTTCTGCAAATATTTGTGTCCGTCCGGCACAACAGCCGGAATTATGCTTATGCTGGCAGATACAAAGCTTTTGTCTGTGCTGGGAAGCCGATTTTTCTGGAAATTCAGTATTCTTATTTGTATTTTATTACTGAGTGTGATTATATACAGACCTTTTTGTAAATATCTTTGTCCTTTAGGTGCATTTTATGGACTGTTTAACAGGACAGCGGCCCTACATATGTCCGTTGAATTTGATCAGTGTATTCACTGCAATGCCTGTGCAAAGGCATGCGGCATGGGTGTGGATCCATCAAAGCAGCCAAACAGTGCCGAATGTATACGCTGCGGCAAATGTATAGAGAGATGTCCGAAGGATATTATTCATTTTAGATTTTTTAAATAGATTGGGACTGAAAATGAGGAAAGGCCCTGATATATCCGGTGTGAGACGGACATATCGGGCCTTTGGTCATATGATAGTGTGGCAGGCGGAACGATAAAAATGTGTTTTAGTTAAGCTCCGCAATTCGTGTTACAGCGACATAAATTTCACTGATTTTATACCATGTCGGATAATCAACCACACCCGTTACCGGAAGATTAAAAACCCGCTGGAAGGCTTCGACAGCCTGGCGTGTACTTTCGCCGTAAATACCGTCGGGAGTTACGGATGGCAGTGCAGGATAGGTTTGTGAAATACGGTCTAACTGTTCCTGCATCTGACGTACCTTAGATCCGGTGGAACCTACAGTAAGGTCTGTGCCCGGCCAGGAGGCAGGGATACCGCTGATAAGTTCAGCCGAGTTGATATACATATCGCTTCCGTAATAATTCCGGATGATTTCAATCGGAGTATAACCCTGATCACCCAGATACATGGAGCCCCACTGAGACATCCAGTTTGGGCAGCTGACCCGTTTTCCGTCACAGTATTGAGTCAAAATCGGCTGTCGTACGTTCGGACGGGAAAGATAGTTGGCAAAGATGGTATCGACTACTCTGGATATGCTTTCGTAGATATTTCGTCCGTAAACAAAAAAGTGGTCATAGGCAGTGGAGGAAGTGATGGTGAAGTCAAAGCCTTTATTGCGGTACCATTCGGTGTAGACCCGGTTTAATGTAAAAGACATGATGGCAAGAACATTGGCGATGATGGTCGATTCGGGCCAGGTGGCATAGATTTCACTGGAGGCAACGTTTTTGATATAGTCCCGGTATGGAACATAATAGTTTGGTGCACTGGCATCTGTCGGCGGACCGGCATGAACGATAATTGTTTCCGGAACGACGACCCGGCTCAGAACAATTTCACCTGTTTCAGCAATATCCTTAATTTCGGATTCGGCAATTTTCGGAGGATAGAGTTTCCATAAAGTATGTGCACCGATCACCAGAGGATTATAAGGCACTGTTTCTCTGACTGTGGGAGTCATGCGAATATTGGAGAGTCCAAGCTGACCGGAGAGGATCTGAATTCCGGAAATGAGAACCTCATCATATCCGGGAGCAGTGATCTTCAGATTATATTCGGAGTAGGGCTGATTGTCACCCGGTGAAAGACTGTACTCTACCGGAGGCGCATCCAGATCAATGGTTTCGCTGTTTCCGCTGCTGTCGGTTGTCAATTGTTCGATGACATTTTCTGGCTCTCCTGTAGGAGAAATTTCAATAGTGGCGTCATCGATCGGCACATTGCCTTCTGCCGATACAGCAGAAATCTGAAGTTGACCTTTGTCAATAAATGAATTCATATCGGGCATAATTTTTGGATCCTAAGTTGTTTTGTATAATATATGCAAATCTTTTTCTGTTGATAAATGAAATTTTAATGATTTTACTAAAATAAAGTGCAAAGCAAAAAAAATGTAAAAATGAGGTTGTTTTTCCAAAAATCATGTGGTATACTTTTAGCAATTTAGGGTTTTTGTCAAAGATGAGAAAAAAGAAAATTCGGAATAATATTCACGAATCACTCTTTTTTTTTGGAAAAAATGCAAAAAATCATAATAATTATGCAAAAACACGGGAAACAATGAATAATTATTCCTTGTGCATTTTTACACAGAATAGGGACATAACAGTGAGAGAAAGGGACAGGTGAAAGAATGAAAGCATTTTTGATTCTAGCCGATGGCACCATTTTTGAAGGTAGGAGTATCGGTTCACAGCGTGAAGTAATTAGTGAGATCGTTTTTAACACATCAATGACAGGATATTTAGAAATTCTTACAGATCCATCCTATGCCGGGGAAGCCGTCGTCATGACATATCCAATTATTGGAAATTATGGAATATGTTTTGATGATATGGAAGATGACAAGCCTTGGCCGGATGGATTTATTGTTAGGGAGCTTTCTGAGACACCGAGCAATTTCCGGAATGAATGTGGTCTTTCTGATTTTCTGAAAAAACATGATATACCGGGAATTCAGGGGATTGATACACGTGCTCTGACAAAGATTTTGAGAAGCCAGGGAACAATGAACGGTATGATCACCACAAATGAAAATTTTGATTTGGAAGAGATACTTCCGAGAATACGTGCATTTAAGGCAGAAGATGTTGTTAAAAAAGTTACCTGTTCCGAGAAAGAACATTTTTCTGACGGCAAATATAAAGTGGCTCTGATGGATTTCGGAGCAAAGAGAAATATTGCGAGAGAGTTGGCAAAGCGGGGATGTGCCGTGACTATTTATCCGGCATATACACCGGCTGAAGAAATTATGAAAGACGCCCCGGATGGGATTATGCTTTCAAATGGCCCTGGGGATCCGAAGGACTGTATGCCTATTGTTCATGAAGTGAAAAAATTATTTGATGCGGATATTCCGATGTTTGGTATCTGTCTTGGTCATCAGCTGCTGGCATTGGCCAACGGTGCGGATACAAGGAAGATGAAGTGGGGACACAGAGGTGCAAATCATCCGGTTAAGGATCTTGAAACGGGACGTGTTTATATATCCACTCAGAATCATGGTTATGTGGTAGCGGATAAGACAGTACCGGAAGATGTGGCTGAGATGAGTTTCCGCAATGCAAACGATGCAACGATGGAAGGACTCCACTATCTCGGTAAGAATGTATTTACCGTACAGTTTCATCCGGAGGCTTGCGGTGGCCCTCAGGATACCGGTTTCCTTTTTGATAAGTTTTTGAACATGATGGAGGTTGCAAAAGATGCCTAAGAAAAATAATATTAAAAAAGTATTAGTTATTGGTTCCGGCCCGATTATTATTGGCCAGGCAGCAGAATTCGATTATGCCGGCACACAGGCATGCCGCTCCTTAAAAGAAGAAGGTGTGGAGGTCGTTCTCGTAAATTCAAACCCGGCCACCATTATGACAGATAAAAATATTGCAGATAAGGTCTATATTGAGCCATTAAATATTGAAGTATTGAAAAAAATTATTGAGAAAGAAGAACCGGACAGTCTGCTTCCGACTTTGGGTGGTCAGGCGGCCTTAAATATTGCTATGGAATTGTATGAATCCGGTTTTCTGGACAAAAAGAAAGTTGCACTGATCGGTACAACTTCCCAGACAATCAAGAAAGCTGAGGATCGTCTTGAATTTAAGGAGACAATGGAAAAAATCGGTGAGCCATGTGCAGCGAGCGAAGTGTGTACAACACTTCAGGGATGTATCGATTTTGCCGAGAAGATTGGTTATCCGGTAGTCATTCGTCCGGCCTATACATTAGGTGGCAGCGGCGGCGGTATCGCTCATGATCTTGAACAGCTCAAAGAGATTGCCAGCAATGGTCTGCGTCTGAGCCGTGTGGGTCAGGTACTGGTAGAACGTTATATCGGCGGATGGAAAGAGATTGAGTATGAAGTGATGCGAGACAGCTACGGAAACTGTATTACCGTATGTAATATGGAAAATATTGACCCGGTGGGCGTTCACACAGGTGACAGTATCGTTGTGGCACCGTCTCAGACTCTGGCAGATAAAGAATACCAGATGCTTCGTACATCGGCATTAAAGATTATTACCGAACTTGGAATCACAGGCGGATGTAATGTGCAGTATGCATTGAATCCGAATAGTTTTGAATATTGCGTTATCGAGGTCAATCCGCGTGTAAGCCGTTCTTCGGCACTGGCATCAAAGGCAACCGGATATCCGATCGCAAAGGTTGCTGCGAAGATTGCTCTTGGATATGCATTGGACGAAATTAAAAATGCGGTTACCGGCAAAACTTATGCAAGTTTTGAGCCGACACTGGATTATTGTGTTGTCAAGATTCCGAAATGGCCATTTGATAAATTTGTCAGTGCGAAACGTACGCTGACAACTCAGATGAAGGCTACCGGAGAAGTCATGAGTATTTGTCCGAACTTTGAAGGAGCACTCATGAAAGCACTTCGTTCTCTGGAACAGAATATTTACAGTCTGGATTATGGAAATTTCGGGGAACTTTCTGATGAAGAACTGGAAAAGGCATTATATTTGATTGATGATCATCGTCTTTTCTATATTTCAGAAGCTTTCAGACGCGGATACGACATAGAAAAAATTCACGAGATCAATAAAATCGATATGTGGTTTTTAAATAAAATAAAAGTTCTTGTAGATATGGAAAAACGTCTGAAAACAGAAGAACTGACATTGGAGCTTTTGAAAGAAGCAAAACGCATGGAGTTCCCGGATAAGGCCATTGCCCAGTTTACGGGTATCAGTGAAGCCGAAGTTAAAGCTATGCGTTATCGTAATAATATTGTTGCCGCCTTTAAAATGGTCGATACATGTGCAGCTGAATTTGAGTCGGAAACACCATACTATTATTCCTGTTTTGGCAGCGTGAATGAAGTTGAGCCGGGAGACAATATGCGTAAGAAAGTTATTGTTCTCGGATCCGGTCCGATTCGAATCGGTCAGGGTATTGAGTTTGATTACTGTTCGGTGCATAGCGTGTGGGCTTTGTCCGATGCCGGATATGAAACAATTATTATTAACAACAATCCGGAAACTGTGAGTACGGATTTTGATATTGCGGATAAATTGTATTTTGAACCATTGACACCGGAGGATGTGGAGAATATCGTACGCCTGGAGAAACCGGATGGTGCAGTTGTTCAGTTCGGAGGTCAGACAGCTATTAAATTAACAGAAGCCATTATGAAAATGGGTGTGCCGATTCTCGGTACAAGTTCAGATGATGTGGATGCGGCTGAAGACAGAGAACGTTTCGACGAAATTCTGGAACAGTGCAGAATTCCGCGTCCGTCAGGAACAACGGTGTTTACAACAGAGGAAGCGTTAAAAGCAGCCAATGAACTGGGATATCCGGTACTTGTGCGCCCATCTTACGTACTTGGCGGCCAGGGTATGCAGATTGCGGTAAATGACGGCGATATCGTAGAATTTATGGCAATCATCAATCGTGATGTTCAGGAACATCCGATTCTTGTTGATAAATACCTTGTCGGAAAAGAAGTGGAAGTGGATGGAGTATGCGACGGAACAGATATTTTGATTCCGGGCATCATGGAACATATCGAACGTGCAGGCGTGCATTCCGGAGACAGTATTTCTGTTTATCCGGCACAGAGTTTAAGTGAAGACATTATTAAAAAACTTGAAGATTACACAGGACGGCTTGCGCGTGCCCTGCATGTTAAAGGTCTTTTAAATATTCAGTTTATTGTCCACGAGGATGAAGTGTATGTTATTGAAGTGAATCCGCGTTCCAGCCGTACCGTGCCTTACATCAGTAAAGTTACCGGTATTCCAATCGTAGATATTGCATCAAAAGTTATTGTAGGAAAAACGATCAAAGAGCTGGGATATACACCGGGACTTCAGAAAAAAGCTGATTATATTGCAATTAAGCAGCCGGTGTTCTCTTTTGAAAAACTTCGTGGTGCAGAGATCAGCCTTGGACCGGAAATGAAATCCACAGGTGAAGTGCTTGGTATCGCCAAAGATTTCCATGAAGCTTTATATAAATCCTTCCTTGGTGCAGGCATTAATCTTCCGAGAACAAAGAAGATGATCTGTACAGTAAAGGATTCAGATAAAAAAGAATTAATTCCGATTGCAAAGCGTTTTTATGATCTGGGATATGAGATTTATGCAACCCGCAGTACAGCTGCTGTATTAAATGAAAATGGTATGAAGGCAACACGGATCAACAAGATTCATGACGGTTCTCCGAATGTGCTTGATCTAATACTGGCCGGAGAAGTGGATCTGATCATTGATACACCGACACACGGACGTGATAAATCAAGAGACGGCTTCCTTATCCGAAGAAATGCCATTGAAACAGGCGTGACCTGCCTGACATCCCTTGATACTGCAAAAGCACTTGTAACAAGTCTTGAAAATGCAAATCTGAGTCAGCTTTCGGTTGTGGACATTGCGGAAATTTAAGCGGGGTATCTATTGACAAAATATGGGATTTACTGGTATGATTAGCCCATAAGGCAAAGGCGTACTTACGTGTATAAGTACGCCTTTTTTTAAAAAGAAGGAGTGATTTTTCGTATGTCAAGATATACAAAGCAAGATATTATAGATATGATTCAGGACAATGATGTTGAATTCATTCGTCTTCAGTTTACAGATATTTTCGGCACTTTGAAAAATGTGGCTATTACAGCCAGCCAGATTGAAAGAGCTTTAAATAATGAATGCATGTTTGACGGTTCTGCCATTGAAGGCTTTGTCCGTATTGAGGAGTCAGATATGTATTTACATCCGGATCTGGATACATTTCAGATTTTTCCATGGCGTCCTCAGCAGGGAAAAGTGGCCAGACTTATCTGTGATGTATATCGCCCGAATGGAGAGCCCTTTGAAGGTGACCCGCGATACATTCTGAAGAAGGTTATCAAACAGGCAGAAGAGATGGGATACAAATTTGAAGTTGGACCGGAATGTGAATTTTTCCTTTTCCACACAGATGATAACGGAATGCCGACAACGATCACTCATGAAAAAGGCAGTTATTTTGATCTGGGACCGGTAGACCTGGGTGAAAATGCACGCCGGGATATGGTACTTAATCTGGAAGCTATGGGTTTTGAAATTGAAGCATCCCATCACGAAGTGGCTTCAGCTCAGCATGAGATTGACTTTGCACATAACAATGCACTTCAGACAGCAGATGACATTATGACGTTAAAACTGGTCATTAAATCGATTGCAAAGCGTCATGGCCTTCACGCATCATTTATGCCAAAGCCAAAGTCCGGAGTTTCAGGTTCAGGAATGCATATTAATATGTCTATACAAAAGAATGGTCATAATCTTTTTTATAATCCGGAAGGCAATCTAGAATTAAGTGACGATGCGTATCATTTTATTGCCGGTATTCTGGCTCATGCAAAGGGAATGACGGCTTTGACAAATCCTCTTGTCAATTCTTATAAACGTCTTGTTGCCGGCTATGAAGCACCGATCTATATCGCCTGGTCTGTGATGAACCGAAGCCCATTGGTTCGTGTGCCTGCGGCAAGAGGCATGGCTACCCGTGTGGAACTTAGATGTCCGGATCCGGCATGTAACCCTTATCTGGTGCTTGCAGTATGTCTGGCCGCAGGGTTAGAAGGAATTAAGAAAAAACTTACACCGCCTGCAAGAGTTGATCGTAACATTTTTGAAATGACACGCAGTGAGAAAGATGCACTTCACATCGAAAGTCTTCCACAGGATCTTTGTGAGGCCACCCGTGAACTGGAGAAAGATGCTTTTGTGAGAAGTGTTCTTGGCGAACATGTGAGTGAAAAATATATTGAAGCAAAATATAAAGAATGGGAAAATTATCGTGTTCAGGTAACTGAATGGGAGATTGAAGAATATTTATATCGAATCTGATTTTAACCGACATACAGAAAAACCGAGGTGGATAGGATGGTCAGCATAATTGTAGCTTTTAAGAAGCAGACGGATGCGGCAAACATACGAAATTTGTTGACGCGGTTTGGGTATAATGTGGTCGGGGTGTGTACAAGCGGTGCGGCAGTACTGCAAGTGATCGATCAGATGATCGATTCAGATGGTATGATCATCTGTGGCTGCCGTTTGACAGATATGGATTATTATGAATTGTTGGGATATCTTCCGGAATATTATCAAATGGTTGTTATGGGATCTCAGGCAGCATTAGATCAAATGGAGTATGTAGATGTACTTAAGATTGCGCTTCCCATGAAGACACAGATGTTTATCAACAATATTCAGATGCTGGAATCGACGATGATGCGCAGACGTAAAAAACGTCGTGAATTACCGAGAAACCGATCCGGTGAGGAAAGAATTTTGATAGATCAGGCGAAGAGTATTCTGATGATGGTAAAAAAATATACGGAGGAAGAGGCTCACAGATATCTTCAAAAGACAAGTATGAGTAATGGCACAAGTATTGTAGAAACGGCACAGATGGTATTGGATCTATTCGGATAAAGGGGTATTTATGGATAAAAACTGTCGAGGCTGGATAATACGATTAATAGAGCATTCCCGGAATTGAAAAATTCCGGGAATCATTTTTAAATCTGTAGACAGGTGGAAGGAGGAAGATTCTATGGCAAACATTATTTCTGATGAAACTATTGAATATGTCGGGATTCTTGCGAAGCTTGAATTGTCTGAGGACGAGAAAGAGCAGGCGAAGAAGGATATGGGCAGCATGCTGGATTATATCGATAAATTAAATGAGCTGGATACATCCGGGGTAGAACCTATGTCCCATGTATTTCCCGTACACAACGTTTTCAGAGAAGATGTGGTAGTAAACGGGGATATTCACGAGCAGATGCTGGCAAATGCACCAAAGGAAAAAGATGACAGCTTTATGGTGCCTAAGACGGTAGAGTAGGAGGTAAAACATGGATTTAATGCATTTGACCGCAGTAGAGCTGGGGAAAAAGATTCAAAATAAAGAAGTGACTGTGAGGGAGTGTGTAGAAGCGGCTCTTGCTCAGATTGAAGCTGTTGATACAAAGATTAACAGTTTTGTGACCGTTGACAGAGAGGGGGTATTGAAGAAGGCGGATGATATACAGGCCAGAATTGATGCAGGAGAACTTACCGGACCACTGGCGGGGGTTCCTGTAGCCATTAAGGATAATATGTGTACCGAAGGAATGCTTACAACATGCAGTTCAAAAATACTTTATAATTTTGTGCCTACCTACACATCAGAGGCGGTGCTTAATCTGGAAAAGGCCGGGGCAGTCATTATTGGAAAGACAAATATGGACGAGTTTGCGATGGGAAGTACAACAGAGACATCCGCTTTCGGACCGACAAAAAATCCGTGGAATACAGAGCATGTACCGGGCGGATCTTCCGGGGGGTCCTGTACTGCGGTTTCAGCGGAAGAAGTGCCCTATGCACTTGGATCCGATACCGGCGGCTCCATCCGTCAGCCAAGTTCTTTCTGTGGTGTTGTAGGTATTAAACCGACTTACGGAACAGTATCCCGATATGGTCTGATTGCCTACGGTTCATCTCTTGATCAGATCGGTCCTGTGGCGAAAGATGTTACAGACTGTGCAACGATACTGGAGACGATCGCATCTTATGATCCAAAGGACAGTACATCTGTAAAAAGAGATTCCTATGATTTTACATCCGCACTGGTCGATGATGTGAAAGGACTGCGTATCGGAATACCAAAAGATTATTTTGGTGAAGGCCTTGATGCGGAAGTAAAAGAGGCTGTCCTTAAGGTGGCAAAAGTGCTGGAAGAAAAGGGTGCCATTGTGGAAGAATTTGATCTGAGTCTTGTGGAATATGCAATTCCGGCCTATTACGTCATTGCATCAGCGGAGGCAAGCTCCAATCTGGCCCGGTTTGACGGCGTCAAATACGGCTATCGTACGGAAGAGTATGAAGGACTTCACAATATGTATAAAAAGAGCCGTTCGGAAGGATTCGGACCGGAGGTTAAACGGCGGATTATGCTGGGATCCTTTGTTTTGAGTTCGGGTTATTATGACGCTTATTATCTGAAGGCACTCCGAACAAAAGCTTTGATTAAAGAAGCTTTTGATAAGGCATTTGAAAAATATGATGTGATTCTCGGACCGGCTGCACCGACAACAGCACCAAAGCTGGGAGAATCTTTAAGTGATCCGATCAAGATGTATCTCGGAGATATTTATACGATTTCCGTCAATCTTGCAGGTCTTCCGGGACTGTCCATGCCGTGCGGCATTGACAGCAAAGGCATGCCGATCGGCGTTCAGATGATCGGTGACTGTTTTAAAGAAAACAATATTATCCGGGCAGCCTATGCTTTTGAGCAGACGAGAGAATATATAAGACCGGAGATGGCAGGGAAAGGAGCAGAATAATGGGAAAACAATATGAAACAGTGATCGGACTGGAAGTTCATGTGGAACTGGCGACAAAAACAAAAATTTTCTGTTCCTGCAGTACAGAATTCGGCGGAGCACCAAACAGTCATACATGTCCGGTATGTACAGGTATGCCGGGATCTTTGCCTGTATTAAATAAAAAAGTTGTGGAGTACGCGATTGGGGTTGGACTGGCAACCAATTGTGATATTACCCAGTACTGTAAATTTGACCGAAAAAATTATTTCTATCCGGATAATCCGCAGAACTATCAGATTTCTCAGCTTTATCTGCCGATCTGTCGTAATGGCGGTGTGGAGATAGAGACAGCGGATGGCGGTAAGAAGGTTATCGGTATTCATGAAATTCATATGGAGGAGGATGCGGGCAAACTGATTCATGATGAATGGGAAGACTGTTCCCTGGTGGATTTCAACCGTTCCGGTGTACCTTTGATAGAAATTGTTTCTGAACCGGACATGCGGTCGGCTGATGAGGTTATTGCCTATCTGGAAAAATTACGCATGATCATACAGTATCTCGGGGCTTCGGACTGTAAGCTTCAGGAAGGCTCCATGCGTGCGGATGTGAATCTGTCCGTAAGAGAAGTGGGAGCCGAAGCTTTCGGAACACGTACAGAGATGAAAAACTTAAATTCTTTTAAGGCGATTGCCCGTGCAATTGAAGGCGAACGTGAACGCCAGATCGATCTTATTGAAGAAGGCAAAAAAGTCGTTCAGGAAACAAGAAGATGGGATGATACGAAAGGGATGTCTTATGCGATGCGTTCCAAAGAGGATGCCCAGGATTATCGATATTTTCCAGAGCCGGATCTGGTTCCGATCATTATCAGCGATGAATGGATTGAGGAGATCCGCAGCCGTCAGCCGGAACTTCGGACAGAGAAGCTGGAACGTTATAAGAAAGAATATGATATCCCTCAATATGATGCAGAGATTATTACATCTCATAAAAAAATGGCAGACATTTTTGAGGCGACAGTGGAGATATGTAAGAAGCCGAAGGAAGTGTCCAACTGGCTTATGGTGGAAACCATGCGTCTCTTAAAAGAAAAGGATATGGAGCCGGATCAACTTGGATTTACACCGGCAAACCTGGCGAAGCTCATTGGACTTATAGATCAGGGTGTTATTAACCGAACGATTGGAAAAGAAATTTTTGAAAAGATTTTTGATGAAGATATTGATCCGGAAGTGTATGTGGAGGATAATGGACTCAAGATAGAGTCTGATGACGGTGCGCTTAAAGGCATTATTGAAGGCATTGTTGCCGCCAATCCACAGTCGGTATCCGACTATAAAGCCGGTAAGAAAAAGGCAATCGGTTTCCTTGTCGGTCAGACGATGAAAGCAATGAAGGGAAAAGCAGATCCGGGAACAGTGAATAAAATATTGACTGAAATTCTGGATGCAGAATAGGACATAGGGATGAAAGGCTGCGGAATAAAAGAAATGTGGGTTCTGCAGCCTTTTTTCTATCCGAAAAAATATGGAGGTGCAGAGTGAAAATTTTTCACATATCCGATCTTCACATCGGAAAACAGTTGAATTACTATAGTCTGAAAGAAAATCAGAAAGCTATGTTTCATCAGATCATTCAAATGATGCGTGAACATAAACCGGATGTTCTGATCATTGCGGGAGATATTTTTGATAAATCTATGCCATCCGGTGAGTCTTATACGTTATTCGACGCATTTTTGAATGATGTATCCGAGCTGACACCGGCCGTTCCGGTGTGTATGATTGCCGGAAATCATGATTCGCCGGAAAGATTGAATTATGCCAGTACTTTTTTGGAAAGGCATCAGATTTATATATCCGTAATGCCGCCGCAAAAAGCGGAAGAACATTTGAAAAAGATTGTGTTTGAGGATGAATTTGGTCCGGTCAATATTTATCTTCTTCCATTTACAAAGCCGGGATACGTGCGTCATCTGTTTAAAGATCAGGACATACCGGATTATGAAACAGCGGTGCGTCTGCTGATCGAGAGGGAAGAAATTGACCGGTCACAGAGAAATGTTATTGTTTCCCATCAATTTTATCAAAGTCAGGGATGGGAGACGGCAACCTGTGATTCAGAACAGGTTCTTTTGTCTGTGGGCGGACTGGATCGTATTGACATATCCGTCTTAAAAGATTTTGATTATGCGGCTCTCGGGCATCTTCACGGACCTCAGAAGATAAAGGAAAATTATATCCGGTATTCCGGTTCTCCGCTGAAATATTCTGTCAGTGAGGAAAAACATAAAAAGTCGGTTTCTATGATCACATTGGGTGAAAAGGGAAAAGAAGCCGTGATTGAATTACTTCCACTTTGTCCGATGCAGGATATTCGGAGAGTACGAGGAAGTCTGGAAGATATTCTGGAGAAGGATCCTGAAGAGCGGATTCAGGATTTCGTGAGTGTGACGGTGACCGATGAGGCTGAGCCTTATCGTATGAAAGAGCAGCTCAGAGAAAAATATGAATATCTTTTGGAAATCCGTGTGGATAATGCAAGGACGCGAGAGCGACTTTCATTTTCGGAAGAAGAGATGAAAAAAATGACGCCATTTGAAGCCTTTGTCTCTTTTTATGAAGATATGAATAAAGTTCCTTTGTCGGATGAGGAAGAAAAATTAATGTCAAAAGTTTTTGATGAACTTATGGAGGAGACACAATGAGACCGATAAAGTTGATAATGTCTGCATTTGGTTCTTACGGTGGAGTGGAATGTATAGAATTTGATAAGCTGCACGATGGTCTTTTTTTGATTACAGGGGATACGGGAGCAGGAAAAACAACGATTTTTGACGGTATTTCTTATGCACTTTACGGTCAGACAAGCGGGAGAAGACGTGACGGCGATATGATGCGCAGCCAGTATGCAAAAGATACGGATGAAACCTATGTGGAATTTCATTTCAATGAAGCGGGAAAGATTTATAAAATTCGAAGAAATCCGAACTGGTTTCGAAGAAGCCGACGTAAGAATAAATATGGAGAATATGCGTTGACAAAAGTTGCCGCAAAGGTTGAACTTATAATGCCCGACGAGACACAATTTCCGGGGAAAATGAAAGAAACCGATCAGAAGATCATAGAAATTATCGGCATGGATATGGATCAGTTCAGCCAGGTGTCTATGATTTCACAGGGCGATTTTATGAAGCTTTTGCTGGCGACATCAAAGGAAAGAAAAGAAATTTTTTCACGGATATTTCCTACACAGATTTACTGGCATGTGCAGGCAAAGCTTAAAGAACAGGAAAGACAATTGTCCGGGCAGCTTGAAAATATACGCATCCGTTGTGTTCAGGATATAGAGAATATTTCATGTCGTCCGGAAAACAGTTATTGGGAAATATGGCAGGAAAAAGGAAAATTTTCGAATATTGATAATGAGGAAATGCTGTGCATATTGAGCGCAATGAACGAGGAAGATCTGAAAAAAGAGAAGCTGCTTGAAAAATCCATTGAGAGGCTTGAAAAAGGAATAGAAGCCGGACGAAAGCTGGAAGAAAAGAGAAACAATATTGATGGGATTTTAAGAGAAATTAAAGATCTCGAATGTAAAATTGATGAAGACAGAGAACGTATCCTGGAAAAAGAAAAGAGCTTTGAGGATTTACAGAAATCCTGTGACATCAGGGGAAAAAAGAAGCAGAATGAACTTGTATTGCTTCAGCATGAAATGTCGTCTTATGATCAGTTGGAGGAAGAAAAAGAAAAGTATGACAATTTGTGCAGATCCAGTAAAAAACTGGAGTTGAGTATAAAACAGCTGGAAGCGGAAAAATGTCAAAAAGAGCAGGAGCAGGCGAATTTAAGAAGTGAGCAGGAAAAATTAAAGGACAGCGCTGTGGAAGTTTTAAAGGCCGGACAGGATGTGACCCGATATAGGGAAATGGTTTC
The DNA here is from genome assembly GCA_016298055.1 of Frisingicoccus sp. Taxonomy (GTDB): domain Bacteria; phylum Bacillota; class Clostridia; order Lachnospirales; family Lachnospiraceae; genus Frisingicoccus. The sequence goes on along the minus strand of JAEDDO010000005.1, from coordinate 17,188 downwards.
TCGGGCACAAAGTTTATTAGACAAAAAGCCGGAATGGAGAAAGCTTCAGAAAAAAGAGAAGGACGCTGCTTTAAAAGTTGAGCAGAGCCTGAAAATCTATCGAGAAGCATCATCTTATTATGATCACATATATGAGCAGTTTATTGCTTCTCAGGCAGGTCTGATGGCGAAGGATCTTAAGGAGGGGATGCCTTGCCCGGTGTGCGGATCCCTTCATCATCCGAATTTGAAATTGCCGGGTTCTGATGAAGCCATTGTGGATCGTGAGACGGTTGAAACTGCGAAAAAAAACAGAGAGCAGGCAGAGAAAGATGTGAACGAAATACAGCATATGCTCTCAAAGATATCGGAAAAGTCTATACAGTTGAGAAGCCGGATTTCAGCAGAAGCTTTCGAGTGGATGGAAGATGCAGGAAAAACAAATCCAGACGATAACTTCTGGAATAATATTGAGGAAAGGGCATCTGAAATAAAAAATCTTAGTATAAATGCAGAGAAAAAATGGAATAGATTAAAAGCAGATCAGCACCAATTCGAAAAAAACGGTGTTCGGTTAAAAGAATTGGAAGAGGATTTGCAGAAGATTCAAAGTGTCTACACCCTGCAGCTTCAAAAAAGAATGGAGATTTCGGCTATGAAGAAAAGTCAGGAACAAAGTCTGGATAAGCTGCAGAAAAATCTGACCTACACATCAAAAGAAGAGGCAAAAGGTCATGAAGAATTGCTGAAAAAAGAGTTGGATGACATGAAAGCCGGGATAGAACGGGAAGAAAATAAGCTGAGAGAGGAGCGAAAAAATCTTCAGTTCAAAAAAGGCCAGCTTACGGAAAGAAAAGAACAGCAAATTTCGGAAGAAAATTTGAAAGGAGAGTTCCAGTCTGTATATGAGGCATTTTTAGAGGAAGGCGGATGGCCGGATACAACATCCGTTGAGCGGCTTGAGACAGTAAAAGTCTCATATCAGAGAGAAGAAAAGAAGATTTACAGTCTGCATCAGTCAAATAAAAGAATCTATACGCATTTAAAATCAATGCTTCATATTTATAATGAACAGCAGGCATTGTTTAAAGTGGTGTCCCAGTTGAGCCGGACAGCCAATGGAGAATTGACCGGAACGGCCAAAATCGATTTTCAGACTTATATGCAGAGACGCTATTTTAAAGAGATGGTTAAGGCAGCTAATGTGCGTCTGGCCAATATGAGCGGGCAGCAGTTTCTTTTGGAGTGCCGCGATATAGAAAATCTTGGAAAAAGAGGGGAGTCGGGGCTGGATCTTGATGTTTACAGTCTGGTCAATGATCAGATCCGTGATGTGAAAACACTCTCAGGCGGCGAATCTTTTATGGCTGCTCTGTCATTGGCACTTGGCATGGCAGATGTTATACAGCGTGAAGCGGGCAAAATTCATGTGGATACGCTGTTTATCGATGAAGGATTCGGAAGTCTTGATGAAAATGCCAGAAACCATGCAGTCAGAGTATTAAATGAACTGACAGGTGATGTATGCCTTGTGGGAATCATTTCTCATGTCAGTGAACTTAAGGAGCAGATCGAACAAAAAATTCAGGTAAAGAAAACAGAGAGGGGCAGCAAAATAGAAACTTGTCATTCTCTCTAAAATTATATATAATGTATAAGATACAATTTAAAATGAAAGAGGTTACAGGATGATAAAGAAATTGATGGAAATGTACAAAGAAGTCATTTCGTATTTGTTTTTTGGTGTGCTGGCAACCGTCGTAAATTTTGTTGTCTATTTTGCCTGTACCAGTATATTTGATCTGAATTATCTGGTCGCCAATGCATTATCCTGGGCGGCCGCTGTAGCTTTTGCCTATGTTACAAACCGCACCTGGGTGTTCAAAAGTAAGGTACATGGATTTTCTTCGATTATAAGAGAAATGTCGACATTTGTAGGATGTCGCCTTTTGTCAGGCGTCATGGACATGGCAATTATGTTTATCAGTGTAGATATGATTGGAATTTCAGATGCTGTTGCCAAGTTTATTACGCAGGTTGTCGTGGTCATTTTGAATTACGTGTTCAGCAAACTGATCATTTTTCGAAAATAAGGTCGAAAAAGTGAAAATTCACAATTGAATCACAATTGAATCACAATTGAATCACAATTGATTGATAGAATGTCGACATAGATAAAGAGAACGGAGGAATCTTTATGAGTGATTTTTATGATTGCCATGATGAACATGAGAATAGAACAGAGCAGCAGTCGAATGACTATAGTTATTACCAGACATCTCAGGAGGAAGAGAGACGGTATACGCCATTTGATATTCCGGAACCTGAACGCCCGGTCAGGAAGAGAAAGAGCGGTTTTGGAAAGAAAGTAGCGAAAGCGGCATGTCTTGGACTGGTCTTCGGATTGACGGCAGGCGGTGCATTTTTCGGTATTAGTAAGGCAACAGGCATGCTGAATAAGAGCAATGGTACATCCGGAACAGGAATGAATGTGAATATTGTGCGTACTTCATCAATAGATGTGAAGACGATCGAAGGTACGGATGTGTCGGATATTGTGGAACAGTGCATGCCGTCTATTGTTGCGGTAAACACTAAGGTTGTCACAACGAGTTCCTTTTTCGGGCAGACCTATTCACAGGAAGGCAGCGGTGCCGGATCTGGTATCATTATGAGTGAGTCTGACGGTACACTTTATGTGATGACAAATTATCATGTTATTCAGGATTCAACAAGTATCAACGTAACATTTAATGACGGAAGTCAGGCGGATGCACAGGTCAGAGGGTATGATGAGGATGCAGATATTGCGGTTATTACCGTTGACTATACAGCTTTATCCCAGGATACAAAGTCCAATATTGCGGCAGCAGTGATGGGGGATTCCGATGACCTTAAGGTCGGCAACGGAGCCATTGCAATCGGCAACGCATTGGGATATGGACAGTCTGTCACAACAGGTTCGATCAGTGCTGTGAATCGTGAAGTCCAGATGACAGACGGAGTTGTCACACTGATTCAGACAGATGCAGCTATCAATCCGGGCAACAGTGGCGGAGCCCTTTTGAATACAAGAGGTGAAGTGATCGGAGTAAACACTGTAAAATATTCCGATACACAGGTTGAAGGTATGGGATTTGCAATACCGATCAATTCGGCTCTTGAAACAGCTCAGGGTATTATTGACGGAACAATCGTACCGAAGACAGACGAGAATACAGCCTATCTTGGTATTACAGGCGGAACGATGGATGAAGCTTCAGCCGAGAAGTATGGATATCCGGCCGGTGTATATGTCAGCATGGTCATGAGAGGATCGGCAGCTCAGAGAGCAGGACTTGAACAGGGAGATATTATTACCGGATTTAATGGCGAAGCGATTTCGACGATGGAAGAGCTTCAGGAAAAACTTGCAGAATGCATGCCGGGAGACGAAGTAACTATAACGATTCAGAGACAATCCAGAGACGGTTCATTTGCGGAAGGAGAACTTAAGACGATTCTCGGTTCTAAGTCGGATGCTCAGGAATAACAGGAGAAAAAGTTGAAATTGTAAGGGAAGCGCAGCTAGAAGTTACGCTTTCCCTTTTGTGCTATAAAAAAAGAGGGAAAAACGGGGAGGTAATTTATGCCTGATTACAGAGAAGTTGACGATGAAGTAAAGAAAACAAAAAAAGATGATTATGAGGATATATGTTATATGTGCCGCAGACCTGAGAGTGTGGCAGGAAAGCTTATTCATCTTCCGATGGAGAATATTTGTATTTGCCCGGACTGTATGGAAAAAAGTTTTTCTATGATGAATAGTACACCGATTAATTATGAAGATATTATGAAGAACATGAATTTCCAGATATTCCCTGGGAATATCGGAGATTCCATACCGAAAAGCCAGCGCCTTAAAAAGAAAAAGCCGAAGGATGAACAAAAACCGGCAATTGATTTGAAGAAGATTATGGCACCGCATCAGATCAAAGCCCGTCTGGATGATTATGTGATCGGTCAGGACTATGCTAAAAAAGTTATGTCTGTAGCCGTATACAATCATTATAAACGTGTAGCTACGAATACAATGGATGAAATTGAAATAGAAAAATCCAATATGTTGATGATCGGACCTACCGGATGCGGAAAGACCTATCTTGTACGTACTCTGGCAAGATTACTGGATGTGCCGCTGGCAATTGCAGACGCCACTTCCCTGACGGAAGCGGGGTATATCGGAGATGACATTGAGAGTGTTGTTTCAAAGCTTCTTGCGGCAGCGGATAACGATGTGGAGAAAGCGGAACAGGGAATCATTTTCATTGATGAAATTGATAAGATTGCCAAGAAGAAAAATACGATGAGCCGGGATGTGAGCGGTGAATCCGTTCAGCAGGGGCTTTTAAAACTGCTGGAAGGCAGTGATGTGGAAGTGCCGGTAGGAGCGACAAGCAAAAATGCTATGGTTCCTCTGACAACAGTCAATACGCGAAATATTTTATTTATCTGCGGCGGGGCCTTTCCTGAATTAGAGAGCATTATAAAATCCCGGCTGAATAAATCCAGTTTGATGGGTTTTGGAGCGGATTTGAAAGATGCTCATGACAATGATCCGGACATTATGAGTCAGGTAACGATTGAGGATCTGAGAGAATTTGGAATGATTCCTGAGTTTATCGGACGTCTTCCGGTGATCTTTACACTGAAGGGCCTGGATCAGGATGCACTTGTTAAGATTTTAAAAGAGCCTAAAAATGCCATTATCAAACAGTACCAGAAACTGCTTGCATTGGATGAAGTGGATCTTCAATTTGACGATGGGGCGTTAGAAGCGATCGCAAGAAAAGCGATCAAGAAAAAGACAGGCGCCCGGGCACTTCGTGCGATCATCGAAGAGTTAATGTTAGAAATTATGTATCAGATACCGAAGGATGATAATATCGGCCGTGTCACCATTACAGAAGAGTATGTGGAGAATACAGGCGGTCCGCTTATTGAAATGCGAGGAGTCTATGCTTTGGAGAATAAAGAAGCTGCAGCTCTCATAGAATAGGATGATAGAATATTCTGAGGTGATTTTATGCCTCCTTCAGAGGAGCAGCTCAGATGCCGGGATATTATTTTGTCCCAGGATTACGCAGATTTTATTGTTGCCTATGGCGGTAATGTGGATGTGACTGTGGGAGTATATGAGCCCAGTTGCTATGAGATCGTAAACAGCAATTTTCTGATTATGCATAAGCCCCTTCCTGCCAACAGGATAACGGTATATGAAAATTATCCCTACAGCATTATCCCTGAATTACTCGGGAATCTTGACAGTACGAGCATGGAGCAGAGCGGCATTTTACCGACACATTATGCACCGGCCGGAGGATTTCGCGGTAATGGAGTAATGGTAGGGCTCATTGACTCGGGAATTGATTATACCCATCCGGCCTTTCGTTTTCAAAATGGTGGAACACGCATATTGGCTCTCTGGGATCAGACGATTCAGACAGATGAGATTATGGAGCGTTTTCCTTATGGAACGGAATATACGAGAGATGTCATTAATCAGGCATTGGCTTCGGATGATCCTTATTCGAGTGTCCCGTCAACAGATGAAGACGGACATGGAACATTTCTTGCTGGGATCATGGCGGGAAGTGAAGATGTATCTGAGGATTTTATCGGTGCGGCACCGGAGGCATCGATTGTTGCGGTTAAGCTGAAACCGGCAAAAGAATATTTGAGAGACTATTATGTTATAAAAGAAGGGGCATCGGCTTACCAGGAAACAGATATTTTTATGGCGGTTGAGTATGTTTTACAGAAGGCGCTGGAATATCAGATGCCCGCGGTCATCTGTCTGGGGCTTGGAAATACGCTCAACAGTCATGAAGGCACATCGAATCTGAGCCAGTATCTGAATGCGGTCAACAATGTGACCGGCGTATGTGTTGTTGTGGCCGGAGGTAATGAACTGGGAAAGGCCCATCATTATTCCGGATTTATTCCGTCCAGAGATGATTCTCAAACAGTGGAGTTAAAAGTCGGTGCGTCTGAGAGAGGATTTCAGATGGAACTCTGGGGCGGTTCATCCGATGTTTTTTCGGTAGAGATCGTTTCGCCGGAAGGTGAGCGGATCGCCAGAAGCCAGTCGCGGCTTGGTCAGTCCCAGAGGGTGAAACTTCTGTTTGAGGATACGGAAATATATATTGCGGATCGTTCCGCAGGACTTCCGGGCGGAAACTTTCTGAGTGTGATACAGTTTCGGAATCCGACGCCGGGAATATGGACGATACGGGTATTTGGTGACCGCATTTTAAATGGCGGGTTTAATATATGGCTTCCTATGGAGAAGTTTATAGAAGAGACGACTTATTTTTTGAGCCCGGATCCGAATATTACACTGACATCTGCCGCAACGACCAGTTCCACGGTCGTGACTGCCAATTACAGCCATTATAATGACAGCCTTTATGTCACTTCCAGTCGGGGCTATACGGCTTCGGGATTTGTTAAACCGGATGTGGCGGCACCCGGGGTGAATGTATTTGGTCCGGTACCCGGAGGAAGATATGAACGAAGGACGGGGTCCAGTATTTCAGCGGCTCATGCAGCTGGTGCGGCGGCACTTCTTTTTGAATGGGGGCTTTTAAACGTTATTATTCTGAATATGGATGGAAATGATATACGAAGGCTTTTAATTCAGGGAGCTGTGCAGAAGCAAAATGAAGAATATCCGAATCAGGGCTGGGGATATGGTGCAATGAATTTGAAAAATACCTTTGAAAGTTTAAGGGTTTTGCGTTAAAATAGAAGAAAAACAACAGGAGGTACAAAGATGGCATTTTTTGATGATTTAAAACAGGGGATTTGTGATGTAACGAAAACAGTATGTGAAAAATCGGAACAGTTCGTAAGTATTCAGAAATTACGTTTAAAAAAGAATTCATTGACGAATGAATTAAAGGCAACTTACATTGAGATTGGTAAGATGATCTACGAAGAGAAAAAAGCGGGAGCAGAATTCTCAGATGCGATCGTTCAGTTGTGCCAGAAAGTTGATTTGGGACTGGACGCAATTCAGGAAGTTGAAGAACAGATCGAAGAAGCGAAAGCAAGAGGCAATGTTGAAGACAGTGTATTTGATGAGGACGATGTCTTTGAGGACGATGTGACAGAAATTGAAGAAGAACCAGTCGAAGAGGCTGAAGAGGCTGCAGAAGAAGTGATTGAAGAAGCTGCCGAGGCGGTAGAAGAAGTGATGGAAGAGGCTGCGGAAGCAGCAGAGGAAATCGTTGAAGATGCTGCGGAAGCAGTAGAGGAAGCAGCTGAAGCAATTGATGAGACAGAAGCTAAAGATGAATAAGTTGTTATGAGAGTGGCACGCAAATGCGTGCCATTTTTAAGGAAAAATATTTTTTTAGATCGCAGGAGGGAAAAAAGTGATGCAGTATGATGAACGAATTAAGTTACTCCGGGAGCAGATGAGAGCACGGAATATTGATTTTTACCTGATACCGACGGCAGATGATCATGCTTCGGAGTATATCAGTGATTTTTATAAAGTAAGAAATTATTATGCAGGCTTTACAGGTTCTGCAGGGACCTTATTGATCGGTAAGGATATGGCGGGATTGTGGACCGACGGCCGTTATTTTATACAGGCTGAAAATCAGCTGAAAGGAAGTTCGGTCAAGTTGTTTCGTATGGGCAGTCAGGGAGTCCCTACGATTGCCGAATATCTGGAAGAGCATTTGCCGGAAGGCGGAAGTATCGGATTTGACGGTCAGGTTGTGGATCTTTCACAGGGAAGAATATATGAAGAAATTGCCTCAAAAAAGGGCGGAAGTATTTTCTGGAATGAGGACATAGCCGGAAATTTGTGGCAGGAACGTCCGGAACGGGCGTCTGCGCCTGTATATATTCTGGAAGAAAAATATGCAGGAAAAAGCCGGAGACAAAAGCTGGAAGAATTGAGAAGCTATATGAAGAAAGAGGGCGGAAGCAGAGCACTTGTGGCTTCACTTGAGGATATCGCATGGCTTTTGAATCTGCGTGGTGATGATGTAAAGCACACACCTGTTTTTCTGGCATTTATCCTTGTGGAGCCGGATAGAGTCCGATTATATGCAGATGTTTCGGCTTTTTCTGAAAATATCCGAAAGGCTCTTGGAGAAGACGGTGTAGAGTTAAAAGATTATATGGATGTCTATAAGGATCTGGAGGCGGTAGAAGACGGAAGCCTGATGTATGACCCTTCAAAAGTCAATTATGCATTAAGTCAGTGCGTTCAGGATAGTGTTTCAGTGATCAAAACAGACAATAACTATTTGCTGCCAAAATCAATAAAAAATGAGGTGGAGCTTGAAAACTTAAAAAGGGTTCATGTCAAAGATGGTGTGGCAATGACAAAGTTCATGTACTGGCTTAAGAAAAATGTGGGGAACATGCCGATTACGGAGATAAGTGCATCGGATTATCTCGGTGAATTGCGTTCAAAGATCGATACCTATCTGGATTTAAGTTTTGACACAATTGCAGGATATAAAGAGCATGCGGCTATGATGCATTATAGTGCGACGCCTGAAACCGATGTGCTGCTAAAACCTGAAGGTATGTTTCTTGTGGATTCCGGCGGACAGTATTATGAGGGAACAACAGATATTACCCGTACCTTTGTTCTCGGACCGATTTCTGACGAGGAGAAAAAACATTTTACACTTGTGGCAAAATCTGTATTGAATCTGGCAAATGCCAAATTCCTTTATGGATGTACCGGATATAATCTGGATATTCTTGCCAGAGGGCCTCTCTGGAATATCGGTATTGATTATCAGTGCGGAACCGGTCATGGTGTGGGATATCTTTTAAGTGTTCATGAAGCACCGAATGGTTTTCGGTGGAAAAGGGTACCCGAACGTAATGATGCGGCGGTTCTTGAAGCCGGTATGGTAACGACCGATGAGCCGGGGGTATATATTGAAGGCAGTCATGGCATACGAACAGAAAATGAATTGATCTGTGTGGAAGATGAGAAAAATCAGTATGGACAGTTTATGCGGTTTGAGATGCTGACATGGGCACCGATCGACCTGGATGGTATTGATACAAAGTGGCTTAATCCGGAAGATATCCGTCAGTTAAATACATATCATGAGATGGTTTATGAGAAAATAAGTCCATATCTGGACGAAGAAGAAAAATCATGGCTGCGTCACTATACGCGACCGATTGACTAAAAGATTGAGTGTATGCTATATTAGAAACAGCAAGTAAATTTATTACAAATTTCAGGAGGTATATATTAATGAAATTTTTTATTGACACAGCAAAAGTAGAAGATATTAAAAAAGCAAATGATATGGGAGTTATTTGCGGCGTTACTACAAATCCATCTTTAATTGCAAAGGAAGGCCGTGTCTTTGAAGAAGTTATTGCGGAGATTGCTTCCATCGTTGACGGACCGATCAGTGGTGAGGTTAAAGCAACAACAACAGATGCTGAAGGTATGATTGCAGAAGGACGTGCAATTGCAGCAATTCATCCGAACATGGTTGTTAAGATCCCTATGACAGCAGAAGGTCTTAAAGCATGTAAAGCACTTACAGCAGAGGGAATTAAGACAAATGTTACATTGATTTTTACAGCAAATCAGGCCTTACTTGCTGCCAGAGCAGGTGCAACTTATGTATCTCCATTCCTTGGAAGACTGGATGATATTTCCACATCAGGTGTTGATCTGATCCGTACAATTGCTGAAATGTTTGCAGTTGCCGGTATTGAAACTGAAATTATCGCAGCAAGTGTCCGTCACCCAATGCATGTAACAGACTGTGCACTGGCTGGAGCCGATATTGCAACAGTTCCTTACAATGTTATTGAACAGATGATCAAACATCCACTGACCGATCAGGGTATTGAAAAATTTCAGGCAGATTACAAAGCAGTATTTGGTGAATAATTGATCATAGAAGAAAAGGCAGGTTACATCATGAATAAATTGGAACTTCAGAAGATGGCGAATGATATCCGCAAGGGTGTCGTTACCGCTGTACACAGTGCAAAGTCCGGTCATCCGGGAGGATCATTATCTGCAGCTGATATTTTCACATACCTTTATTTTGAGGAGATGAATGTGGATCCTGCACAGCCGGATAAAGCAGACAGAGACCGTTTTGTATTATCAAAAGGACATGTGGCTCCCGGCTACTATTCCACTTTGGCACACAGAGGATTTTTCCCTGTGGAAGATCTGACAACACTCCGTAAAGTGGGCTCCTATCTTCAGGGACATCCGGATAAGAAACATATTCCGGGTGTAGATATGTCCAGCGGTTCTCTCGGACAGGGCATTTCCGCTGCTGTAGGTATGGCTTTATCTGCAAAATTAAGCAATGAAGATTATCGTGTTTATACACTTCTTGGTGACGGAGAAATTCAGGAAGGACAGGTTTGGGAGGCATCCATGTTCGCCGGTGCACGCAAACTGGATAATCTGGTCGTTATCGTAGATAACAACGGACTTCAGATTGATGGAAACATCGCAGATGTGTGTTCCCCATACCCAATCGATAAAAAATTTGAAGCATTTAATTTCCATGTAATTAATATTGACGGTCACGATTTTGATCAGATTGCAGCTGCATTTGCAGAAGCACGTGAAACAAAAGGAATGCCAACAGCGATTATTGCAAAAACTGTAAAAGGTAAAGGCGTTTCCTTTATGGAGAATCAGGCAAGCTGGCATGGTACAGCTCCTAATGATGAGCAGTACAAAGTTGCAATGGAAGATTTGGAGAAAGTAGGTGAAGCACTGTGTCAGAAGTAAAGAAAATAGCTACAAGAGACAGTTACGGCAATGCACTGACAGAACTCGGTGCTAAACATGAAAATCTCATTGTTTTGGATGCAGACCTTGCAGGAGCGACAAAGACAAGTATTTTCAAAAAAGCATATCCAGAACGTCATATCGACTGTGGTATTGCTGAAGGTAATATGATGGGTATCGCAGCAGGTCTTGCAGCTACAGGAAAAGTTCCTTTTGCAAGTACATTTGCTATGTTTGCGGCAGGAAGAGCTTTTGAGCAGATCCGAAACTCCATCGGATATCCAAAGCTTAACGTAAAGATCGGCGCAACACATGCAGGTATTTCTGTAGGTGAAGATGGTGCGACACATCAGTGTAATGAGGATATTGCACTGATGCGTACGATCCCGGGTATGGTCGTTATCAACCCTTCCGATGATGTGGAAGCAAAAGCAGCGGTATATGCAGCATATGAGCATGAAGGCCCGGTTTACCTGAGATTTGGCCGTCTGGCTGTTCCTGTGATCAACGATCGCCCGGATTACACATTTGAGTTAGGAAAAGGTATAACATTAAAAGAAGGCAATGACATCACGATCATTGCTACAGGACTTTGCGTGTATGAATCTCTTGAAGCAGCTAAGATGCTTGAAGCAGACGGCATTCATGCAAGAGTCATCAACATTCATACAATCAAACCTTTGGACGAAGCACTTGTTGTTAAAGCGGCAAAAGAAACGGGACGCATCTTTACAGTAGAAGAACATTCTATTATTGGCGGTCTTGGAAGTGCTGTATGTGACACATTGGCTGCACAGCATCCTGCAAGAGTTACAAAGATTGGTGTTGAAGATACTTATGGCGAATCCGGACCTGCGGTTGAACTTATTCATAAATATGGTCTGGATGCAGAAGGTATTTATAAGAAAATTAAAGCATCCTTATAAAAATATATGCAGTGATTTAATGAAAATACTGTCTGTCGGCAAAGAGAATATCCTTGTCGGCTGGCAGTATTTTTCATTATAGAGGGTGCTTGTGTTTTTATATAAAATTCGATATAATCAATAATAAGTTTCCAGAAATTAAGTGTAAAGTAAAGAGGCGTAATATGAGAAGTAATGATTTTTACGATTTTGGAGAACAAATACAGAAAATTGTTCAATCAGCCATCGACTCTAATGATTTTCAGGAATTAAATAAGGCGGTTCGTGAGACGGTGAATGATGCGGCTGAGGTATTTCGTTCCGGAGTATCTGAGGTATCAGGTGAAGTGAACCGCGCAAAAAGGCAATATTCTCAGAAAGTCATGAGAGAGGAGCATGCAGTACAACGGAACGTTAAAAATGAAGTTTCATATAAGAAGCGGGAAGTAATGGAAAAGAAGCTTTTTGTGGCACATCCAAGAGGCGAATTCTCAGGTGTCTTTATGGAGATCGTCGGCTTTTTGTTTGCAACGATCACAGGGATAGCTGCGGCTATACTGGGTATTATGTTGGTATTGCTGGATGGTCTGGTCGATATTCTCGTTCTTGAGGTTATTTTTATACTGCTGTTTGCACTTCTTTTATTTGTGGGGATACGGGGACGCACCATGTCAAAACGTGCAAAAAGATTCAGAAAATATCAGGAAGTGCTGGACGACAGAGAGTATTGCGATATTGCTGAACTTGCGTCAAAAACAGATAAAAGTCCGGCCTTTGTTCTTAAAGATGTTAAAGATATGATCAAGAGAAAGATGTTTCTCCAGGGCCATGTGGATCATCAGGGGACATGTCTGATCGTTACAGATTCCATGTATGAACAATACAGAACGGCACGTCAGAGTATGGAGGAACGACAGGCAAGAGAAGATGAAGAGGCCAAAAAGATGGCCAGTCCGAAATATACGGATGAAGTGCGGCAGATGCTTATTGAAGGAAAGCGGTATGTGGAATATATAAGGGAATGTAATGATGATATTCCCGGAGTGGATATGACCATAAAGATCAGTCATCTCGAGCTGATTGTTTCAAAGATTTTTGCCCAGGTGGAAAAAGATCCGACCCTTGCACCTGAACTTCATCAGTTTATGAGTTATTACCTTCCTACGACAGAAAAACTTTTGACAGTATACAGAGAACTGGATAAGCAGCCGGTTCAGGGGGACAATATCAGAGAGACCAAAAAAGAGATTGAAGCTACGCTGGATACATTGAATCAGGCTTTTGAGAAGATTTTGGACAGCTGTTATAAGGATATGGCATGGGATGTTACAACGGATATTTCCGTGCTGAATACGATGCTGGCAAAAGAAGGACTGACGGAGGATGAGATGCAGTTACATAGGCGTGCAAAATAGTGAGGAGCGATTTAGATGAGTGGAACATTTAAGGAAGTTGAGAAGACACCGACACTCGTTTTTGGTGAGATGCCGGATATGAAAGAAAAGGCAGAGCTTAACATCATTCCTGAGAAAAAAGAGGAAGAGATGGATGATGCGATGCTGACACCTGAAGAAAGGGAAATGGTTAAAAATTTCAGTGAGCAGATCGACATCAAGAATACGAATGCCATACTCAGTTATGGTGCCGGTGTTCAGAAAAAAATGGCGGATTTTTCAGAGGCAGCATTGGAAAATGTGCGATCAAAAGATCTTGGAGAGATCGGAGCTATGCTCAGCAATGTTGTTACAGAGTTAAAATGTTTTGATGAGGAAGAAGAGAGCAAAGGACTTTTTGGGGGTCTTTTCAAAAAAGCCGGAAACAAAGTTACTTCAATGAAAACAAAGTATGCGAAAGCCGAGGAGAATGTGACAGAGATCTGCAAATCACTGGAGTCGCATCAGGTTACGCTGCTGAAAGATATTGCACTTCTTGATAAGATGTATGAGTTGAATCTGTCTTATTTTAAAGAAGTGACCATGTATATTCTTGCCGGTAAGAGAAAGCTTGAGAAGATTCGACAGGAGGAGATGGCTGCCCTGATTCAAAAAGCAGAGGAAACCGGACTTCCGGAGGATGCCCAGGCAGTAAAAGATATGGAAGAGTTATGTCAGCGTTTTGAGAAAAAATTGCATGATCTCGAGCTTACACGTATGATCTGCCTCCAGACAGCACCGCAAATACGTCTTGTTCAGAGCAGTAACACGGTGATGGTAGAGAAGATTCAGTCTACGGTTGTGAATACGATTCCTTTATGGAAGAGCCAGATGGTTCTCGCATTGGGTGTGGAACATTCCAACCAGGCGGCAAAGGCGCAGCAGCAGGTGACGGATATGACGAATGAGTTGTTGAGAAAGAATGCGGAGACATTGAAGATGGCATCCATTGAGACAGCGAAGGCTTCAGAGAGAGGCATTGTTGATATTGAAACTTTGAAACAGACAAATGAATCACTTATCTCCACACTGGATGAGATTTTAAAGATTCAGGTCGAGGGAAGAGAAAAACGGCGTGCTGCCGAAATCGAACTCCGCCAGATGGAAGATGATCTGAAGAATAAATTGTTGGAAATAAGAAAATAATGAAACGTTTTTTATATTGCAGCAGTATTATAATGATTTTATTGAGCCTTGCCGCTTGCGGCAAGGCACTTTCATCCGGGCAGGCACAGACAGAAGAAGAACATAAGGCCTACGTCATTGAAGATGAATATCCGGAAATTGAGGATGATGATAAGATTACGGTTGAGCCGGATAAAATAAATATTGGTTTCCTTCAGCAGTCCAATCTGGAAGAATGGCAGGTTATACAAAGTGAATCATTTTATATGGCATTTGCATCATCAGATGAATATAACTACAATAGTCTGGATGCTTTCGGAGAAATTGAGAGACAGAAAGAACTATTTAATCGAATGATTGAGGCACCAATGGATATTATATTTCTTGTGCCGACAGATGAAAGTCTTGTGGAAGATTTTAAGGCGCAGGCAGATGGGGCGCATGTGCAATTAATAATTATGGATAAAGATGAGCAGCATGCCATGAATGGCGAAGAAGCCAGAAAAATGCTGAAAGAGGCAACAGATCAGACAGACAAGAAGAGGTAATTATGGCAAAGGATTATATAAAGATCAGAGGAGCGAAGGAACATAATCTGAAGAATATCGATATTGATATACCGAGAAATGAACTGGTTGTTCTTACAGGATTGAGCGGATCCGGAAAGTCTTCATTGGCTTTTGATACGATTTATGCAGAGGGACAGCGGCGATATATGGAATCCTTATCGTCCTATGCCCGTCAGTTTCTCGGTCAGATGGAGAAACCGGATGTGGAAAGTATTTCCGGGCTGCCGCCGGCGATTTCGATCGATCAGAAGTCAACCAATCGAAATCCGCGTTCGACAGTGGGAACAGTGACTGAAATTTACGATTATTTTCGTCTGCTGTATGCCCGTGTGGGTATTCCTCATTGTCCGAAGTGCGGCAAAGTTATTCAGAAACAGACCGTGGATCAGATGGTAGATGCGGTTATGGCACTGCCGGAACGCACAAAAATTCAGATTTTAGCGCCGGTTGTTCGCGGACGTAAAGGTGAACATGTGAAGATTTTCCAGCAGGCAAAGAAGAGCGGATATGTCCGGGTGATGGTTGACGGGAACCTGTACGAATTATCCGAAGAAATTAAACTGGAAAAAAATATTAAACATACAATAGAGATCGTTGTGGATCGTCTGGCAGTGAAGCCGGGAATCGAGAAACGTCTCACAGATTCAATTGAGACAACGATGAAACTTGCCGAAGGACTGGTGGAAGTCGATGTGATCGGCGGTGAACCCTTATTGTTCAGTCAGAGTTTTTCATGCCCGGACTGCGGTGTCAGTCTGGATGAGATCGAACCGAGAAGTTTTTCATTTAATAATCCTTTTGGGGCCTGTCCGGTATGTAAAGGATTGGGTTTTAAAATGGAATTCAGTGAAGAACTGTTGATTCCGGATACGTCTCTGAGCATTAATGAAGGTGCGATTTCAGCTATGGGCTGGCAGTCGGCAAACTCCAGGGGAAGTTTTACCAATGCGATTCTTGTTGGACTTGCAGAGCATTATGGGTTTTCACTGGACACTCCTTTTGGTGAATATCCAAAAACAATACATGATATTTTAATCCATGGAACAAACGGAGAAACGGTAAAAGTCCATTATAAGGGCATGAGAGGTGAAGGTGTCTATGATGTGACTTTTGAGGGACTTATCCGGAATATGGAACGGCGTTACCGGGAGACAAGTTCTGAAGTGACACGTCAGGAATATGAAAACTATATGATGATCACACCTTGCGGGGAATGTGATGGCAAGCGATTGAAAAAAGAATCTCTGGCGGTAACGATTGATGATAAAAATATTGCGGAGATTACCGAAATGTCCATTGTGGAGCTGCTTCAATTTATGAATCAGCTGACCTTGTCGGAGCATCAGCAGATGATCGGGCAGCAGATTTTAAAGGAGATACGGTCACGTCTCGGTTTCCTTGTCAATGTGGGTCTGGACTATCTGATGCTGTCCCGGTCAACAGGGACGCTCTCCGGCGGTGAGGCCCAGCGTATCCGTCTGGCAACACAGATCGGATCCGGTCTTGTGGGAGTTGCTTACATTCTGGATGAACCGAGTATCGGACTCCACCAGAAGGATAATGATAAACTTTTAAAGGCATTAAAAGATCTCAGAGATTTGGGAAATAGCTTGATTGTGGTGGAACATGACGAAGATACTATGTTAGAAGCCGATTATGTGGTGGATATTGGACCTGGAGCGGGCGAACATGGTGGAGAAGTGGTGGCAAAGGGAACACCGAAAGAACTCATTCGAAGCCGAAAATCCATCACAGCCGCTTATTTGTCCGGCAAAAAGAAAATTCCGGTTCCGGAAAAGCGTCGTGAGCCTTTCGGTAAACTGACGATTCAGGGGGCAAGTGAAAACAATCTTAAAAATATTGATGTGGATATTCCATTGGGGGTATTTACCTGTGTTACCGGTGTGTCCGGTTCCGGAAAAAGTTCGCTTGTTAATGAGATTCTTTACAAACGTCTGGCAAAAGATCTGAATCATTCACGGACATCAAGGCCGGGAAAACATAAGGATATTCTCGGAATCGATCAGCTTGACAAAGTCATTAATATCGATCAGTCTCCAATCGGAAGAACACCGCGATCGAATCCGGCAACCTATACCGGTGTTTTCGATATGATTCGGGATTTATTTGCATCGACGGTGGACGCAAAAGAACGGGGATATAAAAAAGGCAGATTCAGCTTTAATGTTAAAGGCGGACGGTGCGAAGCCTGCTCCGGAGATGGTATTATCAAGATTGAGATGCATTTTTTGTCGGATGTTTATGTACCGTGTGAGGTGTGTCATGGCAAACGGTATAACAGAGAAACGCTTGAAGTCAAATATAAGGGCAAAAATATTTATGACGTTTTAAATATGACAGTGGAAGAGGCGT
>JAEDDO010000271.1 GCA_016298055.1 Frisingicoccus sp. | reverse complement strand
AGCCAGCATGATTTCCAGCTTTTCTTTCAGGCTTTTTCCTTTCTCCAAGTCGATGAATTGAGGACGTGAACTAAAAGTAATCGCCTTATTATGAAATACCCCTTTCAATTGCTCTGCAAAATAAATCGCCAGGGAATTACAGATTTCTATTGCCGTAACACTTGTAGAACCACTTGCGTTGGCATACATACTGCCGGATCCATCTGCCACCACAATACAGTCATCCAATCCCCAGTCATTTTGAAATCCCTGTTCCACAATGTTCTTCCACATCAATTCGGCAAGCAGATCATCTTTTAAAGCAGTTCGATCGCAATATGTTCCTTTCATAAAACGGTGTACTGCTTCATACGGCATAATCCCATTTCCATTCAGCTTTTCATCGCCCATATACACCTTAAATAAGTACTCGCCCCGACGCTCCCTGTCATGCTTTACAAAAGCAGCATTATATTTCAGATTCGCTTTTGCAGGAACCTTTTCGTACTCTATTGTCTCCCACTCGGAAGCAGACATCTTCACTTCCACAACGTTCCCATAGGCTCTGAGAGCAGATAAGGTTTTACGATATTCCCGCTGACTCATTCCAAACTTGTCCGAAAGAATTCGTGCACATTTTCTTGTTTCCTGCGAGGATGTATTAATACTCGGAAGCCATTTTGCCAATAAAGAAATCGGCTTATTTTCCTGCATTGACAACAGATCCTTATCTAACTGCTCCTTTAGGAAACGGCATGTATCATCACACAATTCTGTATCCAAAAATACCAGCAAATCATCATATCTTCCGTACTCCGGAATCAACATCATTACTGCTTTTGCAATTTCTGCATGAAAATTTGCCAAAAACTTCATACAGATGCGGAAGGTTCTGCGTTCTCCCATCCCTTCAAGAATATCTCTTAAGAAGAACAGCCATTTCACTGCATACTTAGGAGACTCATAATATGCCTTGATAAATTCTTTTTCAATAAACTCTTCACTACGGTTTCTGAGAGATGAAACCATGAAATTCAAGTCAAGCAAAGGATGCGTCGTTGTCTTATATCCTACAGCACCATTTTCTGTAACAGAACGATTCTGATATCTTTTCATATAGTTGATTGCTTTGTTGCCTCGATTTATATAGTTTGGAATCTGCTTATCCAGATCTTTTCCATCATATCGAAATGCTCTCTTCATGGTCTCCTCCTTACATTTTCACTAGACGCAGGTCAATCCCCGGCTTTATCGGCCAAGTATTTCATCTCAAATATCCTACAAAAGTTTTTAATTGCTGTATGCGTCTATATATCTTATACTGTTACTTTATCAGCATTTTTTCTTGTTGTCCAGCAACCAGTGGTTCACTCTATTTATAACCCTTTTTCTCCATAAACGACAAGAAGAGGACAAACTGTCCTCTTCCACTAAAAGCTCCATCGGGCTTACATTATACAACTTTGCTAATGCCAACAAATTGTCCGCTTGCGGATAACATCTTCCGGCTTCCCATTTATACACGGCCTGAGTTGACTCAAATCCCATGTACTCCATGACCTGCCTCACCGAAATTTTTCTCGCCTTACGAATATCTCGCATTCTCCGTCCGCTGGCCACAATATCAAAATATGGACGTTCCATGGCGAACACGCTCCTTTCATCTCTGCAACTGCAGTACAAACAAAAAACTATGCGCTGGAATTACAGTATAACACATTTTTTTACAAAAAAGAATGAACCTGTGGTTAAAATTATCCAAGAGGCCAGTCCCATTTTTGTTTGTATCTTATCAGATCATCGAACCTTATCCTGAAAATTTTTTCCACAGATTTTTTAAGTGCAAAAGACAATCCACTAAATTAAACTTAAATCATCCTCGAGTAAAAGAATTCTGTTCATAATTCATCCCTCCCGGATTCATTATTACTTAATGATATATTTCGTACCTCTTCCTTTCCCTTCAACTGTAATCACACCTTTTTCTGCCATATTTTTCAGTAGCTGTGTCGTTTTTGATTTACCAAACGGGACATAAGGTGCAATTTCACTCATCGGTTTTAACATAGTCTTGCTTAAGAGTTTATAAATTACTTTTTCGTC
>JAEDDO010000072.1 GCA_016298055.1 Frisingicoccus sp. | reverse complement strand
ACAAATTAATTTTAACAATTTTTTCACATTTTCCCCACATACTTTTCACAGAACACGGCTATACTATAACCATCAAAAGAAATTTTGATAGTGATTTTTTTCATAACACCATTCAATATGAATGGACCCTTCCCCCTTTTTTTTTAAATAATACAAGCAACTAAAGAAAGCCGCTTTACGCGGCTTTTTTTAGTGCATACAACTACTCCTGTTTTAAATTTAATTTTGCAAATGCCTCTGCAAAAGCATTGTTTAACGGCTGAGCAGCTTCTTTTTTCTGCTTATTCATATATTTCTGTACATCCTTTTTGCTGACACCCGCACCTTCTTTTTTTCTCCGCTCCTGGAAAACAGACAATTTTTCTTTATATCCGCATCCACAGACAAAGGTCTGAGCATCACCTTTTCCATACATCTCCATCCGTTTATGACATTTCGGACACCGGGCATTGGTTGTTCTGGCAACCGTCTCCCTGTATCCGCACTCCCTGTCCTGACACACAAGCATACGGCTATTTTTCCCTTTTACTGAGAGCATCCGTTTTCCACACTGAGGACATTTCGTATTTGTCAGATTTTCATGACGGAAAGTACCGTCTGCCGTGCGTATTTCTGATACGATCTCCTCCGTATATCCGCGAATGTCCTGAATGAATCTGTCTTTAGCAAGTCTTCCTTCCGAGATATCCAGAAGTTTCTTTTCCCAACTGGCTGTCAATTCCGGTGTCTTCAGATCATCCGGCACAAGTTCCAATAACTGTCTGCCTTTTGATGTCACATGGATATCTTTATCCTTTTTCTCCATGAGAAATGTATTAAATAATTTGTCAATGATATCCGCCCGGGTCGCCACAGTTCCGAGTCCGCCTTTTTCCATAGCGGTCAACAATGTTGCCTCATTATAATATGCCGGTGGCTTGGTCTGCCCTTCATTGACCTTCGCCCGGCTAATGATGATTTGACTGCCCTCTTTTATTTCCGGGAGTGACTGTTCCCGAATATCCTCTTCACCGCTCTCTTCCTGAAATTCATCATAAGCTTCCTGCCAGCCAGGCTGTTTCATAATTTTCCCTTTTGCGGTAAACACTTCCCCCGCACATCCGGCCTTTAATGTGGTCTGCTCATATTCGCATGGCGGATAGAGAACCGCTATAAAACGGCGCACAACCAGATCATATATTTTCCGCTCATCGCTGGTCATATGCTCAAGCTGAACATACTGCTCCGTCGGAATAATGGCATGATGATCGGAAACCTTACTGTCATCCACGAAACTTTTATTGATTCTCAGTGTCTGATTGATAAGCTTTCCTGCGGTTTTACGGTAAGGTCCCACACTGCATGCTTTTAAACGCTCTTTAAGCGTTTCGGCCACATCTTTTCCGATATATCTTGAATCTGTTCTCGGATAAGTCAGCACTTTGTGATTCTCATAAAGACGCTGCATAATATTTAAGGTTTCTTTAGCAGAAAATCCGAAACGTTTATTGGCGTCTCTCTGCAGTTCTGTAAGATCATAGAGCCCCGGTGCATAGGTCTTTTTTGTCGTTTTATGAACTTTATCCACTGTAAGCTTTTCACCGCCTACTTTTTCTTCAATCTTTTGAATTCGATCTTTGCTAAATGTCCGGCTGCTTCCGGATTTCTGATCCTGCCAGGTCCAGACAATTCCATCCGCAGTCAGTGTCAATCCATAATACTTTTCCGGCTGAAATGCACGTATCTCTTTTTCTCTCGCCTCAATCATGGCAAGGGTCGGTGTCTGAACACGACCGCAGGATAACTGGGCATTATATTTACATGTCAATGCCCGGGTTCCATTGATACCTACAAGCCAATCGGCCTCTGCGCGTGCTTCCGCTGCCGCATACAGATTTTTATAGTCCCGACCGTCGCGCAGATGGGCAAATCCGTCACGGATCGCCTTATCCGTCACGGATGATATCCAGAGACGTTTTACCGGTTTTCTACTGCCCGCCTTTGCAAGAATCCAACGTGCAACCAATTCGCCTTCACGTCCTGCATCTGTTGCTATAACAACATCACCTATATCTTTTCGATAAAGATGGTTTTTTACAGTCTGATACTGCTTTCCTGTCTGTTTTATAACAACAAGCTGAAATTTTTCGGGCATCATCGGCAGAACTGCCATATCCCAGTTTTTATATCTTTCATCATAGGCTTCCGGATCTGCCAGTGTCACCAAATGGCCCAGGGCCCAGGTCACCACATATTTTTCCCCTTCCAGCGCACCCTGATTATTTTTACCGCATTTAAGCACGCGGGCAATATCCCTGCCCACTGACGGTTTCTCCGCAATTACAAGTGTCTTCATCTATGTCGTCCTTTCCTTCTATAATGTATCATCCATCACGGATTTAAAGCCTTCTCCCAGTATCTGACTCACTTCCGTAACAATAAAAAATGCATCCGGGTCAATCTCTTTGACAATTCTTTTTATTTGTGCAAATTGTGATTTGCTCGCCGCACATAAAAGCACTTCTTTTTCTTCCATCGTATAAGCCCCCACTGCTTTGAGCAATGTCGCTCCCCGATCCACTTCCCCGAGGATCCGGTCTTTGATCGCCATATTTTTTTCAGAAACAATAAAAAACATCTGACCATGCTCACTTCCGTAGACAATACTGTCAATCACTTTTGTCTGACAGAAAAGTGCCACAACACCAAATAACCCCGCTTCTATATTATGAAACACAAGCACCGAACTGGCAAGTACCAAACCATCCACAAGCATCAGCATTTTTCCAATGGGAATCTGAGGAAATTTTAATTGAAGCAGAAAGCAGATGGCATCCGTTCCTCCTGTGGAAAATCCACGTGAAAACACAAGTCCCAGCCCGGCACCGGCTAAAATACCGCCGTAAAGCGTCCCCAGAAGTCGTTCACCTGTGTAAACCGGGAACCATGGTGTGACAACATAATCAAGAATAACACTGCTTAAAAGCACCGCTCCCAGGCTCTGCAGCGTATACTTTTTTCCCAAACGTTTCCAGCTCAGCAAAAAGATCGGTATATTCATTAAAAGGGTCATAAAACCAATCGGTGCTCCCCACAAATATTGAATCATGATCGCAATACCCGAAACACCTCCCGGTGCAATATTTGCAGGAACGATAAAACTGTGAATACCTATCGACATAATGAAAAGTCCGGCAATCTCAAAAAATAAATCCAACACTCTTTCTTTTCTGTTCATACTTCTCCTCCTTTTCTCGTTTAGTTTACCCAATTCTGCTTAATGAAAAACGAAGAGTACATTTTTGCGATATACTCTTCGTTGTTTTATCATAATAAAGTTTTAGCGGCTTCCTCGAATATATGGTTTACTCAAAGATTCCGGTTCATTGCTTCTTCCAATCGAACCAAGCAATGCAATTAATGTAATAATGTAAGGCAGCATAGCCAGTGCCTGAGCCGGAAGCGGAACACCCACCGCCTGAAGTCGAATCTGAAGCGCATTGGCACCTCCAAAGATCAATGCTGCTCCTGCCGTGCCCACCGGTGTATATCTTCCTAAAATGACCGCCGCCAATGCGATATAACCTCGACCGGAAGTCATATTTTCAGAAAAGACACCAAGCTGAACAAGTACAAGATAGGCACCACCGATGCCTCCGAGAATTCCATTCACCAACATGGCAATGTATTGATACTTATGTACAGGTATACCTGCCGCATCCGCTGCTCTCGGATGTTCTCCGATGGCCTCAAAGGAAAGACCCAGAGCGGTTTTGGCATAAAACACTGTCATCAGGATGACAAGAATGTAAAGCAGATAGGTGAAAATATCCTGATTAAACAGGGCATTTCCAATCAGCGGGATATCACTGAGAACCGGTATCTTAATCGTTGAAAATGTTTTTAACTGCTGATAACTTTGTCCTTCTTTAATAATTTTAGCGAAAAAGCTTGTAATACCGAGAACAAAGGTATTAATTGCAAGACCGATAACCGATTGATTCTGAGCAAGATGGATCGATAAAAAGGCGTGAATCATACTCACAATGACGCCTCCCAGAATTCCGAAGAGAAGACCGACCCATAAATTTCCGGAAAACATGGCCCCTACAAAGGAAAAGAATGCCCCACTTAACATGACACCTTCCATACCGATATTTAATATTCCCGCTTTCTCGGCAAAAACTTCACCCAAGCCTGCATAAAGCAGCGGCACAGCCATACGCACCATAGCAGAGAAAAAGGCGGTAAAAAAACTTATTGTCAAAATCTGTTCTAACATCTCTTTTTCTCCTTTCTAAGCATTCTTGACTTTCTTCCGACGAATAAGACCTTTGGCTAAAATCAGAAGAACAACAAGTCCGATCAATATGTCAACAATCGCTGACGGTACACCCAGCTGGCGCTGCATCGTATTTGCACCAACCTGCATGGCTGCCATAGCCACAGAAGCCACAATAACCCCTACAGGATGATTTCCTGCCATCAATGCGATAAGAACTGCTGTGTAGCCGCAGTTGGAAGAAATACCTTCCAGAAGTTTTTTCTGAATCGCCAGCACTTCCACTACACCGGCCATGCCTGCAAGACCTCCGCTTAAGAAAGCAGAAATAACAATATTTTTCATGACCGAAATACCGTTGCATGCTGCTGCCCGTTTATTAAAACCTACAACCTTGATCTCATAGCCAACCGTTGTTTTTTCGAGCAGAAACCACACGACAGCCACAGAAACCAGTGCAAGAATAAATCCCGCATGAAGACGTGTCGGAGGCAAAAGCTGAGGAAGCCATACAGAGGAATCGAATTTTGCTGACTGAGGCACACTGCCCGCCGGATCCATAAGAAACGTGCGGACCGCAATACCGACGAGATTAATCGCAATATAGTTCAACATGATCGTCACAATAATTTCAGAAATTCCAAGTTTTGCTTTAAAAACAGCCGCAATCAGTGCCCATACACCACCTGCGAGAAAGCCTGCTGCAAGTGCCAGCACAATACCTGCCGCACCCTGAATATTTAAAGCAACCATCGATGCTGTCAAAGCACCTACATAAAACTGTCCCTCGGCACCAATATTAAAAAATCCGGTACGAAAAGCCACTGCACAGCCCAGTCCTGTAAAAATTAACGGCGTTGCCTTAACAAAGACTTCACAAAATCCGTTCAGATTACCAAATATGCCTTTAAAGAAATTGGCATAAGCTTCCGCCGGATTGGCATTGGACATCATGATCAGCACCGTACCAACCGCGATGGTAATCAACGCAATGACTAATCCCTGTATCACTTTTTCTTTTTTGTCCGTCATTACATATCCTCCTTTGTCACACCGCCCATCAACAGGCCGATCTTCTGAACATTGGCATCTTTACGTTCCAATATTCCGGCAATACTTCCGCCAAACATAACAGCAATCCTGTCAGACAATGCCAGTATTTCTTCCAGATCCGCCGATATAAGAAGTACACTCCTGTCTGAATTACGTACATCCATCAACGTCTGACGCACAAACTCGGTTGCGCCGATATCCAGACCTCTGGTCGGCTGATTGGCTATGACAAGTTTCGCCTCATCATTGACCTCTCTTGCAATAATGATTTTCTGCTGATTTCCACCGGAAAGAAGTTTGGTAATCGATTCCATACCGGTTGTTCCTGTCGTTTTGATCTGAAATTTTTCAATGGCCTGTCTGGCCTGTTCTTCAATCGGCTTTTTATTAAAGACGCCCTTTTTTGAGAAAGGTTCCTTATCATAATTTTTCAGCAGCATATTATCTTTCAAAGACATATCGATGACAAGACCATCCGCATGCCGGTCATCCGAAATATAAGAAATTCCCTTTTCAAAACGCTGTTTGACATTTAACCGGTCAATATCTTCACCGAGGAAATGAATCGTCCCTGACGTACTCTTCCTTATACCGGAAATAACTTCCGCAAGTTCTGTCTGTCCGTTGCCGTCCACGCCCGCAATACCAAGAATTTCACCCTTTTTTACCGTCAGGCTGATATGATCCAGCAAGGCCTTTTCACCTTTTTTAATACATATTTCTTTCAGTTCCAGAGCAACGCCGTTATCCGGCTGCTCTTTTATCTCAAAATCGCCCTTCAGCTCTCTTCCGATCATATACATGGATAATTCCTTCGGATTTGTTTCTGCTGTAACGAGCTCTTTAATTTTCTTTCCATCGCGCAAAATCGTCACACGGTCACTGATTTCCATAATCTCACTCATGCGGTGTGTAATAATAATGATCGCGTAACCTTCATTCTTTAATTTTCTTAAAACTCCAAAGAAATCCTGAGTTTCTTTAGGTGTGAGCACTCCTGTAGGCTCATCCAGGATCAGAAGATCCACATCCCGGTATAACGCTTTCAGGATTTCTACTCTCTGCTGTTCACCAACAGATAAATCCCGTATCCGTGCATCCGGTCTCACTTTCAATCCATATTTATCAGCCAGCTCGACAATCCTGGCTCTCGCTTCCATTTTTGAAATAAAGATTCCATCCTGTTTTAATCCCAGAATAATATTCTGAAGCACCGTCATCTTTTGTACAAGGGAAAAATGCTGGTGAACCATACCTATTCCCTGATCAATCGCATCTTTTGGAGAAACAAACCTTACTTTTTTATCCTTCCAGTAAATCTCTCCTGTATCTGCTGTATAAATACCAAACAAAATATTCATCAGTGTTGTTTTTCCGGCACCGTTTTCACCGAGCAGTGCATGAATCTCGCCCTTTTCGACAGCAAGATCAATATCTTCATTCGCATATACACCTGAAAAAGCTTTGCTGATATGTTTCATCTCTAAGATTGCCATACATCTTCTCCTTCAATGTTTTCGATGAACCAGACAGGGGACGCCCGGCCATAGCCAACACGTCCCTTGTGTCCGTTTATAATCTTCTGTTCACTATCTTGCAGTTGTGTCGCAAGGTACTACAAATTCACCGGATTTGATCTGTTCGATCAGCTCAGCGATCTCTTTGCGTACATCTTCCGGAATAACACTTTCCATATCATAATATGGAGCCATCTCTACAACACCCTCAGCCATACCAAGGTATTTAACTTCGCCTTTGAATTCGCCGTTAGCGATATCATTGTAAGCAGCTTCAATAAGAACAGGCACATTGTACATAGAAGATGTCAATACCGTTTCCGGTGCTAATTCATGCTGGTCATAGGAGTCACCTGTTGCATAGATTCCAGCTTCCTGAGCTGCTGCAATTGCACCGTTACCGCATTCATTTGCATCATGAGCAATGAAGTCTACACCGCCATCGATCATAGCCTGTGCAGCTTCTTTAGCAAGTGCTGTATCTGTAAAGCTTCCTGTCCATGCTGTCTGAACTTCGATATCCGGATTTACGGATTTTGCACCATCTTCAAAACCATTCATGATCTTAATTAAGGAAGCACCCTCGATTGGTCCGATGAAACCGATCTTATTGGATTTAGTCATATGTGCAGCAAGAATACCTTCAATGTATCCGCCTTCTTCACATTTCATAACATAGGATGCCACATTATCAGAAGATACATCTGCTTCAACACAGATAAATTTTGTATCCGGATACTGAGCACCAACTTCAAGTGCAGGATCACCAAACTGGAAACCATGTCCGATAACAATGTCATATCCATTTGCTGCATAATCTGTAAATGCTGCTACCATATCCGCTGCCTGAATATTCTCTGTGTAAGCTATTTCTGCACCATATTTTTCTTCAAGAAGTTTCAGACCGTCGTAAGCAGACTGACACCATCCCATATCATTCACCGCACCTGTCACACAAAGAGCAACTTTTAATGTTTCACCCTCTGCTGCCTTCTCTGAAGCGGATTCTGCAGTTGTCTGCGCAGCAGATTCTGCTTTTGTTTCTGCTTTTGTTTCTTTTGAGCCGCCGCCGCATGCTGTCAGCATGGAAACAGCCATTGTCAGGCTTAATGCCATCGCTACAATTTTTTTCATTTTTTTCATTCTCCTTTTTCCTTTTGTTGCATTTTGTTATATAGTAGGGACAAAAGTTTTTGCCCCATCATATCGACTTATTTAGAGGACATCGGATAGATGACCGGAAAACGGTCAGGAAGAACAATGCCTGCCCGTGAACGGATCGCTGCCGCATGTTCTTTCGCAGCTTCAAGAACTTCTTCCTCATTCATAGACAGTACAATGCGGTCTTTCATCAGCCACTTACCGTCGCACATTGTACTTTCTACATTCGAAGAATGCATGGAAGTTACAACGTTTGCAACAGCATCATGACATGGAAGCATTCCTACAGAATCCGGATTAATTACAATAAGGTCTGCCTTCTTTCCAACTTCAAGACTGCCATATAAATCTTCATCCATCAATGCCTTCGCACCGTTGATCGTTGCCATACGGATAATCTCCTGAGCTTTGACAACATCCGGTTCAAGTCTCCATCCTTTATGAATAAGAGAGGTCAGATACATCTCATCTACCATATCCATACGGTTATTTGAAGGTGCACCGTCTGTACCGATGGTCACACAGATACCTTCACGCAGCATACGAGGCACTTTTGCAAAACCGAGAACTCTCATAGCTGCCGCCGGATTATGGGATACTTTTACCTCATGATCGCGGAACATCTCTACTTCCTCATTCGACAGCCATACTGTATGGACAGCGAGGAAATTCTTATCCAGAACACCCAGCTTATTCAAATGTGTAACGGTTGTGTCACCGCGTGTTGCCTTCACATATTCGACTTCATCCCGAATCTCAGCCACATGCATATGAACACCGACACCGTACTTGTCCGCCATCTCTTTTGTACGCACGATCAAATCATCTGTATTATTAAAAATTGTGCGAAGTCCGAACCATACTTTCACACGTCCGTCATATGTATTATGGAATTTCTTTAAATCTTCTTCCTGTTTATCCAGCTCTTCATCCGCTGTCTTCTGCCATACCTTTGGAAGACCTTCGCCGCAGTCCATAACAGACTTTGCAAGCTTTGCTCGAATGCCCGCTTTGGCAACGCCGCGCACCATACCGGACACATGCTGACCTCCCGGCTCTGCAAAAGATGTACATCCGCACTTGATCTGTTCAAGACAGCATGCCAGAGTGGAAACATACGAATCTTCCTCTGTCATATTACTTTCATATGGCCAGATACGATCATGAAGCCATGTTAATAAATTAACGTCATCGCCCAGACCTCTGCCCAGCTGCTGAGATGTGTGCACATGGGTATTAACAAGACCCGGCATAACAATCTTGCCTTTGCAGTCTACGACTTCATCTGGATCTTCATTCATTTCAAAATATCCAATCTTGCTGATCTTATCATCTTCAACAAGGATATTGCCTTCAGAGTATACCTCTTCATTGGCATTCATGGTGATTATCATCGCGTTTTTCAACAAAATTTTCATAGAAATTCCTCATCTCCTCCATCAAACTGCGTTCAGTATAACGAATAATGTTCGTTTTGTCAATCACATCATTGTTGAATAAAGTTGAAATTTGTATTTGACGAAACCTTCTTTTTTATATATAATTTCAAATTAAACTGGAGGTAAATTATGTCTGATATAGATTTAGCAAAAATTGGTAATATATTAAAAGCAAGACGTTTAGAAAAGAATCTGTCACTCCGTGACCTGTCTGCACGTTCGGACACCGCAGCCAGCACGATCAGCCAGATTGAAACGGGCAAAACTTCACCCAACCTGCTCACATTAAAAGCACTGTGCAACGCTCTTGATATTCCTGTATTTTCTCTCTTTATGGATGACGAGATTTCAAACGTCCGCCTTGTTCGTCATAATGAACAACAGACGTTTATTCGAAATATCAGCAACGGAAAAGCCCTGGTAGAATCTTTGATCACTCAGGGAAAAAATGAAATGTGGGGTGCGATCGTGGATATACCTGCCGGATCGGATTCGGGTACCTTTGCGCATCACGGCGGAGAAGAACTTGTATTTCTCCTTGAAGGAACGCTCATTTATGAACTCGAAAACTACAAATCCTACACACTTGAGAAATATGACACCCTTTATTATCCGAATTACATCGGACACCGTTGGGTCAATGCCTCCGATGCGAATGCTAAAATGCTGATCATTTCTACTTCTCCTTATAAATTTTAAACAAAAAAGGAAATCTTTCATATAAACGAGAGATTTCCTTCTTT
>JAEDDO010000071.1 GCA_016298055.1 Frisingicoccus sp. | reverse complement strand
TGAGGTTTCAATTCAAACGGATGATGCCTTCAGAGCATTGATTAAATGTGAAAAAGCAAAATTCAATATTGCCGGTAAATCAGGAGATGATTTTTCTTATCTTCCAGAGATTGAAAAAAATCAAATGGTTGTCTTATCCCAGTTTTCTTTGAAAGAAATTATCAGACAAACAATTTTTTCAATTGCAGATAACGAAAACAATCGATTGATGACAGGTGAACTTTTTGAAATTAACGGAAATGAAATGAAAGTCGTTTCTCTTGACGGTCATCGAATTTCTATTCGAAAAATTGAACTGAAAAAAGAATATAATCATATTAAAGTTGTTGTTCCTGGAAAAACTCTGAATGAAGTCAGCAAAATTCTGTCCGGAGGCATTGATGATGATGTTTGTATGTTTTTTACAGGAAGACATATTGTCTTTGAATTTGATGATACGATTGTTGTTTCAAGACTTATTGAAGGTGAATATTTCAGAATTGAACAGATGCTTTCCAGTGATTACGAAACAAAGATTTCAATTAACAAGAAAGAACTTCAAAGTTGTATTGAACGTGCATCTCTTCTTGTAAAAGAAGGAGATAAAAAACCAATCATTATGAATATCATGGAAGATGCTATGGAACTTAAAATTAATTCATTCATTGGCTCTATGAATGAAGATATTGATATTATCAAAACCGGACGGGATCTGATGATTGGTTTCAATCCGAAATTTATTCTCGATGCCCTTCGTGTTATTGATGATGAGAACATTGATATTTATATGATCAATCCAAAGGCACCATGTTTTATCAGAGATGAAGAACAGAAATATATTTATTTAATTCTTCCGGTAAATTTTAATCCAGGTGTATAGGAGACGTTATGGAAACAGTTAAATTAAAAGATGAATTTATAAAACTCGGACAGGCACTAAAGGCAGCAGGTCTTGTAGGATCAGGTCTGGAAGCAAAAATTGTAATAAAAGAAGGACAGGTCTGCGTTAATGGTTTAACAGAATATCAGCGGGGTAAAAAACTTTATGACGGTGATATGGTAACTTTTAACGGCGAGACGATAAAGATTGAAAAATAATGATTATTAAATCTCTCGAACTATGTGATTATCGAAATTATAAGGATCTTCATATGCATTTCCATGAAGGTACGAATGTTCTTTATGGGGATAATGCCCAGGGGAAAACAAATGTTCTGGAATCTATATATGTTTGTGCTACCACAAAGTCGCACCGTGGAAGCAAAGACAGAGAATTGATTCGTTTTTCAAAAGATGAAGCACATATCCGAATGTTTGTTGAAAAATATGGGATAGACCATAAAATCGATATTCATTTGAAAAAAAATAAATCTAAAGGTGTTGCTATTGACGGAATTCCGATAAAGAAGTCCAGTGAACTGATGGGAATGATCAATGTTGTATTCTTTTCACCGGAAGATCTGGCAATTATTAAAAACGGTCCGTCAGAAAGACGTCACTTTATAGATATGGAATTATGTCAACTTAATAAGGTTTATCTCCACGATGCTGCAAATTATAACAGGATTATAAGTCAGAGAAATAATTTGCTAAAGCAGGTTCATTATGATGAATCTTTAAAAGATTTGATAGATGTATGGGATGAGCAGCTTGTTCATTATGGAATCCGTATTATTCAGGAAAGAGAGAGATTTATCAGCCGGTTAAATGAATTGATCATTCCGATTCATCAGAAATTAAGCGGTCGAAAAGAAAACTTAAAGATTGTATATGAACCCAATGTTGTCGGCGAAGAATTTGCAGAACAGCTTCTTCGCCGGCGTCATCATGACCTGAAATCCAAGTCAACAACCGTAGGACCGCATCGGGATGACATGGGATTTTATATTGATGATATGAATGTCCGTCAATATGGTTCTCAGGGACAGCAGCGGACAGCCGCTTTATCATTGAAATTGGCAGAGATCGATCTTGTTAAACAGTTTATTAAGGATACACCGATTTTGTTATTGGATGATGTATTGTCTGAACTGGACAGTTTCAGGCAAAACTATTTGCTAGAGAGTATTCGCGAGATTCAGACAGTGATCACATGTACCGGATTAGACGAATTTATTAATAGTCAATTCAATATCGATCGGATTTTTAAGGTCAATAATGGTTCAATTGAAAACCAACAGCAGGAGGTTAAAGATGAGTGATAATTATAATGCAGATCAAATTCAGATTTTAGAAGGGCTGGAAGCCGTTCGTAAGAGACCTGGTATGTATATCGGCAGCACTTCTTCAAAAGGCCTCCATCACCTTGTTTATGAAATTGTAGATAATGCGGTGGATGAGGCTTTGGCTGGTTATTGTGACACAATTACGGTAACGATCAACAAAGAAAACTCAATTACCGTTGTCGATAATGGAAGAGGAATTCCTGTAGATATTCAGGAAAAGGCCGGGAAACCTGCAGTTGAAGTAGTATTTACAATTCTTCATGCCGGAGGTAAATTTGGCGGAGGAGGATATAAAGTTTCCGGAGGTCTTCATGGTGTTGGAGCTTCTGTAGTCAATGCATTGTCTGAATGGTTGGAAGTTGTTGTATATAAAGAGGGCAAAAAATACAGACAGAGATATGAGCGCGGCAATGTGGTGACAGATCTTGAAGTTATTGGTGACACACAAAAAAGAGGAACGAAGGTTACTTTTAAACCGGATGCACAGATTTTTGAAGATACAGTATATGATTTTGAAATCCTGAAAGAAAGATTACGCGAAACCGCTTTTCTTACGAAAGGGTTAAAGATTATCCTGATCGATGACCGTGGGGAACAGTCTGTAGAACGCATTTTCCATTATGAAGGCGGAATCAAGGAGTATGTGGAATATCTGAATCGCCCGCATGATGTGCTTTATCCTGAAATTATTTATTGTGAAGGTACAAAAGATAATGTTTATGTTGAAGTCGCTCTTCAGCACAATAATTCTTATTCGGAAAGTTGTTATAGTTTTGTCAATAATATTATTACGCCTGAGGGCGGTACACATCTCATCGGTTTCAGAAATGCATTGACAAAGACGTTTAATGATTATGCAAGAAAAAATAAACTTCTTAAAGAAAATGAACCAAATTTGTCCGGTGATGATATTAGAGAAGGTCTGACAACAATTATTAGTATCAAGATCGGTGAGCCTCAGTTTGAGGGACAGACAAAGCAGAAACTCGGAAACAGCGAAGCCAGAGGTGCTGTTGACAGTATTGTCAGTGAAAAGCTGATGATCTTTCTGGAGCAGAATCCGGCCGTGGGAAAAATTATTGCTGAAAAAGCGGTCCTTGCACAAAGAGCAAGAGATGCGGCGAGAAAAGCAAGAGATTTGACACGAAGAAAAACTGCGTTGGAAACGATGAGCCTTCCGGGAAAACTGGCAGATTGCTCAGATAAAGATCCTGAAAAATGCGAGATTTATATCGTCGAAGGTGATTCGGCCGGAGGTTCCGCAAAGACAGCGAGATCAAGAGCAACTCAGGCGATTTTACCGCTTCGTGGAAAAATTTTAAATGTTGAAAAGTCACGTTTGGATAAAATTTTAGTTAATAACGAAATTAAGGCAATGATTACCGCTTTCGGAACAGGTATTCATGAAGAATTTGATATTTCAAAGCTGCGTTATCATAAAATTATCATCATGACGGATGCGGATGTTGACGGTGCCCATATTTCAACGTTATTATTAACTTTCTTTTATCGTTTTATGCCTGAGCTTATCAGACAGGGATATGTTTATCTGGCTCAGCCTCCGTTATATAAAATTGAAAAGAACAAAAAAGTATGGTATGCCTATGACGATAATCAGCTGAATGATATTCTGAATGAAATCGGAAGAGACCAGAACAACCGAATTCAGCGATACAAAGGTCTCGGTGAGATGGATCCGGAGCAGCTCTGGGAGACAACTATGGATCCGGAACGCAGAATTCTCTTAAAAGTAACTATTGATGACGCCAAACTGGCAGCTTTGAACGATACATTTAATACCTTAATGGGAGACAAAGTTGAACCTCGGCGTGAATTTATTGAGACTCATGCAAAATATGTGCGTAATCTTGATATTTAATAAATGGAGGAGATAGTTAATGGACGATTTAAGTAATGTTTTTGACAAGATTCAGGAAGTGGATCTTCAGAAAACAATGGAAACATCTTATATTGATTATGCCATGAGTGTTATTGCCTCCAGAGCATTACCTGATGTAAGAGATGGATTGAAACCTGTTCAGAGGAGAATACTCTATGCGATGATTGAGTTGAACAACGGTCCGGATAAGCCACACCGAAAGTGTGCGCGTATCGTTGGTGATACGATGGGTAAATATCATCCACACGGGGATTCATCAATTTATGGTGCTTTAGTTAATCTGGCTCAGGAATGGTCTACACGATATCCGCTTGTGGATGGACATGGAAATTTTGGTTCTGTGGATGGCGACGGCGCTGCAGCTATGCGATATACTGAGGCCAGACTCAGCAAAATTTCTATGGAGATGACGGCAGATATCAACAAAGATACGGTTGATTTTGTTCCAAACTTTGATGAGACAGAAAAAGAACCTTCTGTTCTTCCATCACGTTTTCCGAATCTTCTGGTTAACGGTACAACAGGTATTGCAGTCGGAATGGCAACCAATATTCCGCCTCATAATCTCAGAGAAACCATTGACGGTGTTTTAAAGATCATTGAAAACAAGATTGAATTTGACAGAGAAACAGAAATCGAAGAGATACTCGATATCATTAAAGGTCCTGATTTTCCGACAGGTGCCATGATTCTTGGAAGAAACGGTATTAATGAAGCTTACCGTACAGGAAGAGGAAAAATTAAAGTTCGTGCAGTTTCAGAGATTGAACCGATGGGAAATGGACGTCAGAGAATTGTTGTTACAGAACTTCCATATATGGTCAATAAGGCAAAACTCATTGAAAAAATTGCTGAACTTGTGAGGGATAGAAAAGTAGAGGGAATTTCAGATCTGCGTGATGAGTCCAGCCGTGAAGGAATGCGGGTTGTGATTGAACTTAAAAAAGACGCAAATCCGAATATTGTTCTGAATCATTTGTATAAACATACTCAGCTTCAGGATACATTCGGTGTAATCCTTCTTGCTTTAGTAAATAATGAACCGATGGTTTTGAATCTCAAGCAGATTCTTGAATTATATCTTAAACATCAGGAAGAGGTTATCACACGAAGATCAAGATATGAACTCAACAAAGCAGAAGAAAGAGCACATATTTTACAGGGCTTATTAATTGCTTTAGATCATATCGATGAAGTTATCCGTATTATCCGTTCTTCTAAAAATGTTGCTGAAGCAAAAGAGAAGTTAATTGAAAGTTTTGGATTAACAGATATTCAGGCTCAGGCCATCGTCGATATGCGTCTGCGTGCATTGACAGGCTTAGAGCGGGAAAAACTGGAAAATGAATATGCAGAACTTCAGGCAAAAATTGCTGAATTGAAAGCTATTCTGGCAGATGAAAAGAAACTTCTCGGTGTGATCAGGGATGAGATTACGATTATTCGCAACAAATATGGCGATGATCGAAGAACTTCCATTGGAATTGATGATGATGAAATTACAATCGAGGATCTGATCAAGAAAGAGAGTACGGTCATTACTATGACAAAGCTCGGTTATATCAAACGTATGACAGTGGATAATTTCCGCAGTCAGAACCGGGGCGGCAAAGGTATCAAAGGTATGTCAACACTTGATGATGATTACATTGAAGATCTTTTAATGACAAGTACACACCACTATATCATGTTCTTTACAAATAAAGGAAAGGTGTACAGAATCAAAGCCTATCAGATTCCGGAATCTTCAAGAATAGCCAGAGGTACAGCCATTGTGAATATTCTTCAGTTAGAGCCGGGAGAAAAAATTACGGCTATGATCCCAATCAAAGACTATAAGCAGGATTCTTATCTGTTTATGGCTACCAAAAAGGGGATCGTAAAGAAAACTTCTATCAAGGAATATGATAATATCCGAAAGACTGGAATTCTTTCAATCAATCTGAGAGAAGACGATGAATTGATCGAAGTTAAAGTGACGTCCAATGAAAATGACATTTTCCTTGTGACAAAGCAGGGTAAATGTATCCGTTTCAGTGAACAGGATGTTCGTCCTACAGGACGTACATCGATGGGAGTGATCGGCATGACTCTGGACAGTGACGATGAGATTATTGGCATGCAGCTGGATACTCAGGGGGATTCACTTCTTATAGCATCTGAAAATGGTATGGGTAAAAGAACTTCTCTTGATGAATTTAATCGTCAGTACAGAGGCGGAAAAGGTGTACTTTGCTATAATATTACGGATAAGACCGGATTTGTTATCGGTGCGAAAGCCGTCAACGACAGCCATGAAATTATGATGATCACATCCGGAGGAATTATCATTCGTATGCCGGTAAACGGAATATCGAAAATCGGACGGTACACTTCCGGTGTAAAACTTATGAATATTGATGTCGAAAAGGATATTAAGGTTGCCAGCATTGCAAAAGTGCGTGAAACTGAGACAGAAGAAATGAATCAGGAAATGGATGGACAGACAGAATGAAAATAACATATATTTACCATAGTTGTTTTGTCGCAGAAATTGAAGATTGTATTTTTGTCTTTGATTACTATAAAGGTCATCTTCCGGAATTTGATCCGAATAAGAAGCTGATTTTTATGGTAAGTCATCAGCACGGTGACCATTTTAATCCATCAATTTACGAATATGCAAAGATACATCCAAATGTAACTTATGTGTTATCATCGGATGTGAAAAAGAGTTTAAGTTTTGCTGTCCGTGTTGGAAACGGTGGAAAACACACCGTTTTTGTGGATGAAAACGAAAAAATTTATTTAAATGTGGATAATCGGGGAGTATTAACACTCTCCGATTATCCACGTGGAATAAAGATCGAGACACTGAAGTCTACGGACGAAGGTGTTGCGTTTATTATTGAATATGCTGGAAAATCTATATACTTTGCCGGTGATCTTCATTGGTGGACCTGGATTGGTGAGACAGCAGAGGATGAGATTCGGCGCGAACAGGAGTACAAACATGAGCTGGCGAAAATAAAAGGCCGGCATTTTGATGCTGCCTTCGTTGTTTTGGATCCGAGACAGGAAGAACGTTATTGGTGGGGCTTTAATGAATTTATGAACAGTGCCTGCGCAGACATCGTTTTTCCAATGCATTTATGGGAAAATTATAAGCTCATTGAGCAGTTTAAAAATGACCCGGCTGCAGAAAATTACAAAAATCGAATTATGTCTGTTGAACATGAACAGCAGATATTTGAAATTTAAGAGATGAAAGAAGGAATAATATGACAACGATACTGGCAGTTTCGGTTGCATTGATTATGGGATTAATGATGACCCGTATCGTAAAACCGTTAAAATTACCGGATGTTACAGCATATCTGGTAGCAGGGGTTCTTATAGGACCCTATTTTTTAGGGAGACTGAATGTTCCGGGAATTGGTTTTATTTCCAGTGGTGATGTAAATCAATATGCTCTTATATCCAATGTGGCTTTGGGTTTCATCGCTTTTGCTATTGGAAATGAATTTCGTTTATCCCAATTGAAAAATACAGGACGTCAGGCGATGATCGTAGGTATTTTGGAAGGTTTGGTAGCCTCTCTGGCAGTTAACATTGCTATGTTCGTTCTCCATATGATTCTTGGAGATAAGTTGCCAATATCAACGGCAATAACATTGGGAGCAATTGCTACGGCAACAGCTCCGGCGGCTACGTTAATGGTTGTTCGTCAGTATAAAGCAAAAGGAAAACTGACAGATATTCTTCTTCCGGTTGTTGCACTTGACGATGCGGTTGCACTTATGGTATTTGCTGTATCTTTTGGTGTTGCTCAGGCCTTGAAGGACGGAGCTTTTAATGTGACATCTATTTTGGTGGAACCGTTGTTGGAAATTGTACTTTCACTTGTGGTAGGAGCTTTCATGGGATGGCTTTTGACACAATTGGAAACATTATTTAATTCCAATAGTAATCGACTTTCGCTGACGATTGCTTTTGTATTTTTAACCGTTGCTGTTTCTATGGCAGAATTTGATGTGGGCGGTATTCATATTCAG
The DNA here is from genome assembly GCA_016298055.1 of Frisingicoccus sp. Taxonomy (GTDB): domain Bacteria; phylum Bacillota; class Clostridia; order Lachnospirales; family Lachnospiraceae; genus Frisingicoccus. The sequence goes on along the minus strand of JAEDDO010000071.1, from coordinate 2,040 downwards.
TTTTCATCTCTGTTAGTATGTATGATGCTTGGAACAATTTTTTGCAACATATGTCCATTATCAGAAGATCTTATGGAAAAATCAGACAGATGGACTGCGCCGTTATTTGCATTATTTTTTGTAATCAGCGGAGCAGGGCTTGAACTCAGTGTATTTTCTGACATCAGTATTGTGATTATCGGTGTTGTTTATATTGTATGTCGTTGTATCGGCAAATATATTGGTGCGTTCTTAAGCTCCAGTGCAGCGGGATGTGATCCGACAGTTCGAAAATATCTGGGAATCACGCTGTTTCCTCAGGCTGGTGTAGCCCTTGGAATGTGTATTACCGCAGCTGCAAAATTTGGAGAAGAAGGGGCAATGATTCGAAATATCATTTTATTTTCCGTACTTATTTATGAACTTGTTGGTCCATCAATGACAAAATGGGCATTAGGCAAATCCGGTGATATTCGTCCGATGAGTCATGAAGTTGAAAATCGAAGAGCGATTAAACTTCAGCAGGCGGGAGAAAAGAGAAGCAATAATAAATAGTCGAAAATGACAAAAGTAAATATCGGTCAGGAGGAAAAATATGAGAGAGATATCATGTCAGTTAATTCAGAATACAGTTCGTGATATGTGTATTCAAGCTACGCATTTTTTATCAGAGGATATGTCGGCAGCGATGAATCAGGCAATTGAAACAGAAAAATCACAGCTTGGAAAAATGGTTTTGAAGCAGTTGGAAGATAATCTTAGAATAGCGGGAGAAGAGATGATTCCGATTTGTCAAGATACAGGAATGGCTATTGTGTTTATAGAAATCGGTCAGGAAGTCCATATTGTGGATGGAAGTCTGGAAGATGCTGTCAATGAAGGGGTCCGAAAAGGATACACCGAAGGATATCTCAGAAAATCTGTTGTTGAAGATCCGATTTACCGTAAAAATACAAATGATAATACACCGGCTATTATCCATTATTCTATTGTACCAGGAGATACATTTAAGATAACTCTTGCACCAAAAGGATTTGGAAGTGAAAACATGAGCAGAGTATGCATGCTGAAACCTGCGGACGGGATTGAGGGTGTTAAAAAAGCAATTCTCGATACGGTAGATGCCGCCGGTCCGAATGCATGTCCGCCTCTGGTTGTTGGCGTAGGAGTTGGCGGGGATTTTGAAAAATGTGCAATTATGTCAAAACATGCGCTGACCAGACCGGCAGGTACTCATTCAGAAATTCCATACATAAAAGATCTGGAGATAGAAATGCTTGAAAAAATCAATCAGCTCGGAATCGGCCCTGGAGGATTGGGAGGAACTGTTACAGCAATGGCCGTTAATATTGAAACATATCCGACACATATTGCCGGACTTCCTGTTGCAATTAACATTTGCTGTCATGTCAATCGTCATGTAAGCAGAGAGTTATAGGAAGAGAAAGGATGGAATTATTGTGGAAAGATATTTGAATGCACCTTTGAAACAGGAAGATATTAAAAGTTTAAAGGCAGGAGACTATGTATATATTAGCGGAACTATCTATACTGCCAGAGATGCAGCACATAAACGTATGTATGAAGCAATGTTGTCCGGTAACGAAATTCCTATGAATTTACAGGATAATATTATATATTATATGGGACCGTCTCCTGCAAGGGAAGGACATCCTATCGGATCAGCAGGACCGACAACCAGCAGCCGCATGGATAAATATGCTCCGTTACTGATGGAGCATGGTCTTAAGGGAATGATTGGTAAGGGAAAACGCTCTCCTGAGGTCATTAATGCAATTATAAAAAATGGTGCAGTATATTTTGCGGCTGTCGGCGGAGCGGGTGCCATATTATCAAAAACCATCAAGAAATCTGAAGTTATTGCGTATGATGATCTTGGAACAGAGGCCATAAGAAAACTGGAAGTGGAAAATTTCCCTGCTATTGTAGTCATAGATTCGGATGGAAATAATCTTTACGAAACAGTTGTGGGTGCGTATCGTACAATATGATACAAGGGTCAGAAGGTCATGCTTGAATAAAAAGTATGACCTTTTTAAC
>JAEDDO010000270.1 GCA_016298055.1 Frisingicoccus sp. | reverse complement strand
GTTCTTTTGTAATCTGTTTAATATCCTGTGTATTTGTTCCGCCAGTTACCTGATCTAATTGGTCCTCAGACTTTTTTTACTCAGCAGGCATACAATGGCCTTCTTCGCCTCCAACAACAGAAAATTCGTGAGGCCCCTGATCAACACCGTTGCCTTCGCAGAAATAAGCGAGACCGATGAGATCGCGTTGACCGGAACTATACACGGCTACAATTCCAGCTTGATGGTACACATGCCCGCCGCACTTGGAACAAATCTTATTGCAGCTTACTTGAGGACCTATATCTATAAATCCACCACTGATCTCTTTAAGTTCTTCGTCATTCAAAGAAAAGTTTTCTTTATTCATTATAAATTCCTCCTATAATCGATTCTATGATTTACATTAGAGCAACCGGCCTAAATTGTTGACAGACTATTTTTCGTTTTCCTCAGAGAAGAAACCACCATTAAGCTTTTCTTGATCTGAGGAGAAAAATCCGGCTTCTGCCTGAACTGTATTTGATGCAGAATTCGCACTTTTAAGAGAAGGTTCTTTTGTAATCTGTTTAATATCCTGTGTATTTGTTCCGCCAGTTACCTGATCCAACTGGTCATCAGAGATTTCCGTAAGGGGTTTCTTTGTTAATTCTTTTGACATATTTCAGCCTCCTTTATTTTTCTTTTCACTTATATATACGATATCTTTTTGTATAGGGCCGTTTTTGTTTGAAAAAAATAAAAAAATATTTTTTGAGGTATATACAATGGTTGACAATGTGTATATATGATGATATATTGTATATATCAAATATATACAATATTTACAGAGAGGTGCCATGTGAATATCATTATAAGTAATTCAGGTAATTTGCCCATATATGAACAGATTACCAATCAGATTAAGGACATGATCATGCGGGGGGAACTTCGGGGCGGAGAAGCTCTGCCGTCGATGCGGGCTCTTGCCAAGGATCTTCATATCAGTGTGATTACAACAAAGCGGGCCTACGAAGAACTGGAGAGAAGCGGTTTCATCCATACGGTTGTCGGCAGGGGCAGTTTTGTATCGGATGCGAATACGGAAGTCATGAAGGAAGAACAGTATCGAAAGATAGAAGAAACTTTGACGGAAGGTGTTCGTCTTGCGAAGCAGAGCGGAATCAGCTGTGAAGAATTGCAGGAGATTCTTCGGATGGTCTATGAGGAGGATTAGTTATGGAATATATTATTGAGGTGGAAGGATTAAGAAAACAATATCCGGAATTTGCTTTAAAGGATGTCAGCTTTAAGATTCCCGGCGGATGTATTATGGGGCTGATCGGTGAAAACGGTGCCGGGAAGTCGACAACGCTTAAAGCGATATTGGATCTGATCCATATTGACGGCGGAAAGATTTCTGTTTTTGGCAAAAGTATGAAGGATTCAGGGAAAGCAATCCGGGAAGATATCGGTGTTGTTCTGGATGGTGCCGGTTTTCACGCTTCATTAAATATAACGAATATCGGTGCTTTTATGAGCAAAATTTATAAAAAATGGGATGAACCTTATTATGAGCGTTTGTGCGAACGTTTTTCCCTTTCTGCCACACAGCGGATACAGGATTATTCTACCGGTATGCGGATGAAACTTCTGATTGCGACAGCTATGGCACATCGGCCGAAACTGCTCATCCTTGACGAGGCGACCAGCGGACTGGATCCTGTCGTTAGGGATGAAATACTGGATATGCTTCTGGAATTTATCCAGGATGAAGAACACAGTGTCCTTATATCGTCACATATAACAAGTGACCTTGAAAAAGTGGCAGATTATATCACATTTATCCATAAAGGTGAAATCTTTTTATCTGAAGAGAAAGATGAGATTATGGAAACTTATGGCATTGTTCACTGCAAAGAGGAAGACATCGTAAAGATACCGAAGCGTTATATTGTAGGTGTGGACCGGGGAACATACCGGTGTGACGTTCTGGTAAATTCCAGAGAAGATGTGGGGCGTCTTCTTCCTGAATGTGTGATCGACAGAATACGTCTGGAAGATGTGCTTTTATTTAAGGTGAAGGGAGAACGGTAGTATGACAGGGTTATTATATAAAGAGTTTTA
>JAEDDO010000269.1 GCA_016298055.1 Frisingicoccus sp. | reverse complement strand
TCTGCTGTGAATAAAGTCATCTGTGTATCATCTGAAATAATTGCTTCTCCGCTGTCAGACTGTTGGGGACGGAGAAAGTGGCTTTTTTCCTGTCCCCAATGGTTCATATTTTACTTGACCTTTTCATGGAAAAGGACAACAAAGGCACTGCCGCCGTCATCAAAAGAAATGCAGGATAGTACGCGCATAACATAATCCGGATGTTCCTCCGACCAACAGTCATGATATTCGTCAGAGGAAATCGCCTGCGTGAGGTATTCTGTTTCCACTTGATAGCGGTACCCCGGTTCATCATCCTCCCGCTCACATTCCAGAACGACCTGGTCAAAGCCATACCGGTGGGTGACAGAACAAATCTCCCCGGTATTTTGATCCATTGTACTGGTTTTTTCATGGTATCCATTAAAATCCTCTAAGCGTACTTCACTCCATTTCATTGAAGACAACATCGCATTCAGATGCTCTAAATCCTTTTCCTCCCGGTCAGGAAATGTAAACTCCATATGTACTTTCATAATCAAATTCTCCTTTCTATTCATTACGGTTAATCATCTCTTCGGCGTAGCGTTTCCAATCCCGTTCGATTTTTTCCTCATCAGACAGCTGACTCCAGTTATCCTGTTCGATTTTGATGTATCCCTCCCAGTTTTCCAGAGCTTCCCCACAGTAACAGTCTAGAATCCAGAAGTTTATAGAAATCAATCCAGCATTCCGTACAGGAAAAATCCATACGCACATTGGGGACAGGTACTATAAACAAAAATTAATGAATATTTCATTGTTATTTTAAAATGTTCAAAATAATAATCGAGTACCTGACACATGATAAATAGCGTTTCCTCCCCGTTTTTGATATCTGCATTATATCAAATGGAAATTTCCCTTTTTGAAACTTTTTTCAATTCCCGCAGTCTTTCAGGAGAGGAAATGGCATCAGTCTCCCCTATTCATTGTTGATATCGTGCAGTTCACACATTAGATTTCTTTGTATTCTCGAACTTTATCCATAAATTCCTTTACATATTTTTCTGATACATCACCGTAATCGTGATGTCCTTCTTTCAACCAGCTTCCGATGATTACGCCATCTGCATATTTTAGCTTTTCACAAACATTATCGGCAGTAACGCCCGCACCAACAATCAGGGGAAAATCTTTCAATACTGTTTTAAATTCTGACAGTTTTTCTGTAGGACAATCTTTTCCGGTTCCTTCACCTGTCGTCACAACAGCATCACAGCGCATTTTTGCAAACGCAGCGTCCTGTTCGAGATTTCTGCCACTTCTGATCGGCTGATATTTAAAACGCAAACCACCAAGAACCTGAAAATTCCTGCCTTTCATGAGTTCGATCAGTTCATTAGCGTATACAGAATCTCTTTGAGGCGTTAAATGCCCACATACTGAATCGATCTGCACGAAATCAGCACCATACTTTTCTGCGAGTTCAAATGCCATCCTGTAATCTCCAAGAATATTAACACCATAAAGCTTGTCCGGCATATTTTTATGTAAATATTCAAGTGCCTGTATACAATTTCTCGTATCTCCAAAATAGTTTTCCACCAAAACGGCATCAACACCGTTCCTGTAATATGTTTCGGTTTCTCTTTTCATCCGTTCCATTATATCCGCATCAGAATTTCCTTTCAGATGAAGCATGGCAATAATAGGGTTTGTTTCAAAGTTTAACATTTATATCATCCTCCAATCAATATTCAATATATGTCTCTTTCTTAATTCTTTTTCGATTACTTTCATCTATATCTTCTTTTAAAGTACCTCAAATGCCAGCCCTTTTTCCTTTGCAAATGTTTCCGCTGTAGACCCCGCATATCCATGAATTACTACATCCGGGCTGTCCGCAAATAGATAATACGTTTCATCCGTTTCATGGAAGATGGAATCACAACATTTTCCAGGCTTTCGCAGGATGCAAATGTTCCCCAGAGTTCTTCTGTTCCTTCTTCGATTGTCACTTTCTTCAAATTATTACAAAGCTGAAAAGAATCCAGACATTTTTTGATATTCCCGGGAATCGTCACATCTTCAAGTCCACTGTAAAGAAAGCATCTTGTGCGCACATTGGGGAC
>JAEDDO010000268.1 GCA_016298055.1 Frisingicoccus sp. | reverse complement strand
TCTTAGCGATTTCCGGATAAGTTACAGCAAGACGGCATCCACGATGTCCCATCATAGGGTTGAATTCGTGAAGTTCATCACATTTTGCCTGAATTGCTTCTGGAGTAAGACCCATATCTTCAGCAAGTGCTGCAATATCTTCCGGATCTGTTGGAAGGAACTCATGAAGCGGTGGATCAAGGTAACGAACTGTCATTGGTCTATCCTCGAGTGCTTCATACATAGCCTTGAAGTCACCTTTCTGGAATGGAATCAGTTCGTTCAGAGCTTCTTCTCTTGCTTCAACTGTATCAGAAAGAATCATCTTACGAATCTTAGGAATTCTTTCAGGTTCAAAGAACATATGCTCTGTACGGCATAATCCGATACCTTCAGCACCAAGTTTAACAGCGTTAAGTGTATCTGCAGGTGTATCTGCATTTGTTCTTACTTTTAATGTACGATATTTATCAGCCCATGCCATCAGACGTCCGAAGTTGCCGGATACAGAAGCATCTTCTGTCTTAATGTCGCCTAAGTAAATATTACCTGTGGAACCGTCGAGAGAAATATAATCACCTTCAACGATCACATGTCCGCCAAGTTCAAACTTCTTAGCTTCTTCATCAATCTTGATCTCGCCGCAACCGGATACACAAGCTGTTCCCATACCACGTGCAACAACTGCTGCATGAGATGTCATACCACCGCGAACAGTCAGAATACCTTCTGCTGCGTGCATACCTTCAATATCTTCCGGTGATGTCTCAAGACGAACAAGAATAACTCTTTCACCTTTTTCATGAGCAGCTTTTGCTTCTTCAGCTGTGAAATAAACTTTACCTGCTGCTGCACCAGGAGATGCAGGAAGTGCGGAACCGATAACCTGTCCTTCTGCAAGAGCATCTTTATTAAATGTCGGATGAAGCAGCTGATCGAGAGATTTTGCTTCGATACGGCATACTGCTTCTTCTTCTGTGATCATACCTTCATCAACAAGGTCACATGCGATCTGAAGAGCAGCCTGAGCTGTACGTTTACCGTTACGTGTCTGCAGGAAGAAGAGTTTGCCTTCCTGAATTGTAAATTCCATATCCTGCATATCGCGATAATGGTTTTCAAGTTTCATGGCAAGGTTCATGAACTGTTCATAGCAATCCGGCATATCTTCTGCCAGTTTTGTGATCGGCTGTGGTGTACGAACACCGGCAACAACGTCTTCACCCTGAGCATTGATCAGGTATTCACCGTAAATACCTTTAGCACCTGTGGAAGGGTTACGTGTAAAAGCAACACCTGTACCGGATGTTTCACCCATATTACCGAATACCATAGTCTGTACGTTAACAGCTGTTCCCCAATCACCAGGGATATCATTCATACGACGATATACGATGGCACGAGGGTTGTCCCATGAACGGAATACGGCTTTAACAGCTTCCATCAGCTGAACCTTTGGATCCTGTGGGAATTCTGCACCGTCCATAGCGTCGCTGTATACTTTCTTAAAACGTGTGATTAATTCTTTTAAATCATCAGCTGTAAGCTCTGTATCGTAATGAACCCCTTTAGCTTCCTTTACTTCATCGATGATCTTCTCGAAGAAGGACTTTGGTACTTCCATTACAACGTCAGAGAACATCTGGATAAATCTGCGGTAAGAATCGTATGCAAAACGAGGATTGCCTGTCTTCTTTGCAAAACCTTCAACAGAAATATCATTAAGACCGAGGTTAAGGATTGTATCCATCATACCTGGCATGGAAGCTCTGGCACCGGAACGAACAGAAACAAGTAACGGATCTTCTGTATCACCGAATTTCTTTCCGTTTTCTTCTTCCAGCCATTTTAATGCTTCAAAAATCTGACCCTGAATTTCTTCAGTGATCTGTTTACCACTTGTATAATAATCTGTACAAGCCTCTGTTGTGACAGTAAAACCCTGTGGAATTGGCATTCCTAAATTTGTCATTTCTGCAAGGTTGGCACCTTTACCTCCAAGAAGATTGCGCATATCAGCATTGCCTTCTTTGAATAAATAAACCCATTTTGCCATTGGTTATTCCCCCCTAAATTATTCTTAAAATATATATGCTAAAATATTTGGGTCAAAA
>JAEDDO010000267.1 GCA_016298055.1 Frisingicoccus sp. | reverse complement strand
CTGTTCCTTGCACATTCTTCAGCTGAAGGACGGATCACATCCTTCGCAATGTCACTGTAGATACCTTCTTTATAAAATTGTTTAAACATCTGTTTCACAAGGCGATCTTCACCGGAATGAAATGTGAGAACCGCCACCCGGCCGCCCGGTGCCAAAACCCCTGGCAGTTTTTCAAGGAAAGCATACAACACTTCAAATTCACTGTTCACATCAATACGCAGTGCCTGAAACGTTCTCGCACAGGACTTCTTAACAGCCTCCTTCCGATCCTTTTCCGGAATAAACCGCAATGCCTCCTCGATGGCTCCCTTTAACTGAGTCGTTGTCTCAATCGCCTTTCCGCGTTTGCGCCAATTCATAATTGTTTTTGAAATTTCTTCTGCATAAGGCTCATCCGAATTCTCAATAAGCATCCCCTGAAGTTCTTCCAGAGAAACCTCCTTAAGCCTCTGGGCCGCACTGATGCCTTTCTCCGGATTCATTCTCAGATCCAAAGGCCCTTCAACTTTATAGGAAAATCCCCGATCCGGATTATCGATCTGCATAGATGACACACCTAAATCTGCAAGAATAAAATCAAACTTTTTCCCTGTTTCTTCCGAAACACGATCAATATCAGCAAAATTCTGAAGACGTACTGTCAGAATATCTTCTCCAAAGCCCTGTTTTTCCAGTCGTTCCTTTGTTTTAGCCGACTCAATGGGATCCACATCCAGCCCGTAAATATGCCCCTGTCCTTCCAGGCACTTCAGCATCTCTTTCGTGTGACCGCCATATCCCAGTGTCGCATCAAGCCCTGTCTGTCCCGGTTTAATCTGCAAAAAATCCAGAATCTCTTTTACCATGATTGAAATATGCATGCCCGCCGGTGTACTTCCTTTTCGTATCACCTTCTCAATCGTATCTGCATATTTCTCCGGCTGATGTTCCTTATATTTTTCTTTGTAACTCCTCGGATGTGTCCCTGAATATCGGACGCGCCGTTTATGCTGTTTTTCCTGATTGTCCATCTGTTTTCTTACCTTTATTTCAAATCGATGCACTCACCCGAATGCACTACCGTTACCTTTCCGTCAATATTATACCAAAGATCCATATCGCTCGGATTCTCAATATGATCTCCGGTTATATCCGCTTTACGTATCGCCTGCAGATATTTAACCAGTTCGATATTCGTTGCAAACCATATATTATCCTGTGCTGCAACCAGGTCCAAAAGTTTTTCCATTCTGTCCCATCCGTGCACAGCATCCAGATCATAAGAATGTCCTACAATCTGGCACAGTGCCAGTTCCTCATCTGTATCAACAAATCCCTGAACAAAAGATTCAAGTTCCGGTGATAAATGAAAAATTCCTGCTTTCCAGCGATAATAGTCTACGCATGGTTTATAAGATAAACTCGTCTCCGATATTCTGGCATATTCAAAGCCGGCAATACGAACACAATCTTCAATCAGCGGACTGTAATAATCGAATGGCACCGCAAACCCTGAAACCTCTGTATCAAACATTGTTTCCAGATTATCTCTGTCTTCGACCATCTCATGCAGAATCTGCTCTGCTGACAAACTGTCCATATATGGATGACTCAAAGTATGACTGGCAATTTCATGTCCCTCATAGAGGTCTTTTGCACGTTCCGGTGAAAGCCGTTTGACAACCATACCACAGTCATGAAACCATGCAAACTCCTGAAACATTAATCCTGAATTCAGATTGAAAGTTGCTTTAATTCCATATTTGTTAAGCATTTCGATAAATTCAATATCCTGCACAATACCATCATCATAGGTCATATTAAATGCTTTCTCCTTGCCGCCCGGATATAATTTTTTTATCATACGAATCCCTCCCATCTATGTTTAGGATAGCATAATTTGTCTGAATATTCAATAAGACAGTCATAAGACTGTCTTATTGAATATCTTTCTTAGCCGGATTATCCAAAAGTTTCCCGTGTGCATCAAACCTTGATCCGTGACACGAACACTCCCATGTTTTCTCATCTTCATTCCATGTAAGCCCGCATCCCATATGGGTACACTGAATTGAATCTTTTCCTAACCAGCCCCTTGCCAATCCCCGAACACTTTCACCGA
>JAEDDO010000070.1 GCA_016298055.1 Frisingicoccus sp. | reverse complement strand
AGATCCTCGGAAAAGTCATCGGACTTATTCGTCTGGATATGTAAGATACAAAAAGAGGAGACGATACTCATATACATAAGATATTGTCTCCTCTTTTTATTTCGAATTTGTTTATTTGAACTCCTGAATATCCACCATTTTTCCGTCTCTCCAGATTCTTTCAAGATCATAGAAAAGACGATCTTCTTCAGAAAAGATATGAACAATAATATCATTATAGTCCATCAGGATCCAGGATGCACTGTTGTAACCTTCTGTCTGTCTTGGTTCATAACCCGCACGACCGAGTGTCTCTTCCACATTATCCGCGAGAGACTGAACCTGATTTGTATTTGTACCGCTTGCAATAATAAAATAGTCAGCAATAACAGATACGTCACGGATATCAATGACCTGAATATCATTTCCCTTTTTATCTTCAAGGGCCTTTATTGCCAATGTTGTCATTTCTTTTGAATTATTCATGATCTGAACTCCTCAATCTTTCTTTATAATAGTCTCGAGTTACAATCGTATGACGATCGATCTCTTTTCCGGATTCTTCCAGATAATCCAGCGTCTGCTCCAGTATAGCCAGAACTGTCTCATCCAGATCCTCAAATGCCATCTTACGCAATTCCCCCAGATGTGCCGCCTTCTTCCGATTCGGCTCAATATAATCTGCCACAAAAATGATCTTTTCCACCAAAGACATAGCCGGCCGGCCGGTTGTATGGAAACGAATCGCATTCAGAATCTCCTCGTCTTCGATTCCGAACTTTTCTTTTGACAGACAGGCTCCCGCTTTTCCATGGAGCAAAAAAGGATTGGACGCTTCCATTTCCGATATCTCTTCCCCGTTATCTTTACATATCTGAAGGAGTTTTTTCTCCGGAAGCTGCTTTGCACAATCATGTAAAAGCCCTGCATATTCAGCCTTTTCAAGGTCTGCCCCGTATTTCATGGCAAGACATACGGATGTATATTCAACACCCAGTGTATGGATAAAACGATTGCCTTTGAACTTTTTACGAAGTTTTTCCTGTATTTCCTCAATTGTATATTTCATCTTCTGTCTATTCTCCCTCATATAAATGATGATTCAATATATATTCCCTTACCACTTCAGGAACAAAAAATCGAATGGTTTCCCGATTTTTCACACGATTCCGAATCATTCGGGATGAAATATCAATTTCAGGCATATTCATCAGATGGATCCGGGCATCATACTTTTCTGTCAGATAAGAAATCTTCTTCTTCATCTCCTGAGTTGAATGATGATCACGAACCGCAACGAGCAATACGGCCCTCGCCATGACACTTGCAGGTTCATACCATGTCTCGATCTGAAAAAGAGAATCTGCACCCATAATAAAATAAAATTCATTATCCGGATACAACTGCTGTAATAATCTCAGTGTCTCTGCGGTATAGCTGTACGCTTTACGCTGTGCTTCAAAATCATATTTTACAAAATAGGGAATGTTTCTGATAGCAAGTTCTGTCATCTGACTTCGAAATTCATAGTTCAATACATTTTCTTCTTTTTTATGAGGCGGATCTGCTGATGGGATAAACCAGATCTCATCCAAATTTTCACAGGCATAAGCATTTTCCGCCAGCATAAGATGTCCTACATGAATCGGATTGAATGTTCCGCCCATAATACCGACTTTTTTCACCGCATGCTCCTTTAACGCTCAGGAAGAACGATTTTTTTCTTTTTATCTTTTCCTTCACGATATAAAACAATCTTCTTGCCAATGACCTGAACCACGTCTGAGTGGGTACGTTCGCTCAGATAATCCGCAATCACTTTCGGATCATCCAGACAGTTCTGAAGCACCGAAATCTTGATCAGTTCTCTGGCTGCCAATGCTTCGTCCACTGCCTGTGTTAATTCCGGTGTAAGACTTGACTTTCCAATCTGAAAAATTGGAGTAATGGTCATAGCAAGACTTTTTAAATAGGCTCTCTGCTTACTGTTCTTTATCAACGTGCTGACCTCCTGTTATTTATAATATTCAAATTCATGATAAAATACTTTAACTGTATCGCCGTCCTGAATACCAAGAGCTTCCAGCTCATCAAGAATGCCATTATCCTTCATAAATTTCTGGAAGAAATCAAATCCCTTCTCAGATTCAAGGTTTGTATAGCCAAGCATACGCTCAACTCTTGGGCCTTCCACATGGTATACATCTTCTTCCTCTTCTGATTTAAATACGGTAAATGGAAGATTTTCCTCAACCTGTTCCGGAAAGAACTCTCTCTCGAAAGTAATCTTTTCTTCTCCCAGTTCTTTTAAAAGATTATTGACATGATACAGCAGTTCTCTCACACCTCTTCCGCTGACAGCGGAAATCGGAAATACTTTTATGCCTTCCGGTTCAAATTCCTCTCTCAAAAGCGTGATCGCATCATCATTTTCACCGTCATAGAGGGCATCGATCTTATTTGCAGCGATAACCTGGGGACGATTTGCCAGATCTATATTATAGGCTTCAAGTTCTTTATTAATCATATGAATATCACGGATCGGATCTCTTCCCTCAACACCGGCTGCATCTACAATATGAATGATGACACGGGTACGTTCAATATGGCGAAGGAACTCATGACCAAGTCCTACGCCCTCCGATGCCCCTTCGATAATTCCCGGAATATCCGCAATAACAAAACCGTCGCTTCCATCAAGATCAACCACGCCAAGATTCGGGCTCAAAGTTGTAAAATGATAGTTGGCGATCTTTGGTTTTGCGTTTGTCACCCGCGCAAGAAATGTGGATTTTCCCACATTCGGGAAGCCGACAAGCCCTACATCCGCAATCACTTTTAATTCAAGGACAAGATTTAATTCCTGTGCTTTTTGTCCCGGCTGAGCATATTTCGGTGCCTGCATCGTAGCCGTTGCATAGTGCTGATTTCCTTTGCCGCCGCGTCCGCCTTTTAAAAGGACAAGACGCTGTGTGTCGCCGGACATGTCCGCAACAACAAGGCCTGAATTTTCTTCTTTAATAATTGTTCCTTCCGGAACTTTTATGATCATATCTTCACCGTCTGCACCATGACAGCGGTTCTTTCCTCCCGGCTGACCGTCACCGGCCGCATATTTCCGGATATGACGAAAATCTGTAAGCGTATTCAGTCCCTTATCAACTTCAAAAATAACATCTCCGCCTTTTCCGCCGTCACCGCCGTTCGGACCGCCTGCCGGCACATACAATTCTCTTCGGAAACTTACATGTCCGTCGCCGCCTTTACCGGATCGAACATAAATCTTCGCTTTATCTACAAACATGACACGCATCCTCCTTTCTGTAAAATGTTTTGTTTAAGAAAAAACGACTTCAAATCCTAAAAATCTGAAGTCGCCCTGTTCATTATTATTCGTTTGCTGCTACCGGATAGATAGAAACCTGTTTTTTATCTCTACCTTTTCTTTCAAATCTTACAACACCGTCAACTAAAGCAAATAATGTATCATCACCGCCACGTCCTACGTTAACGCCTGGATGAATCTTAGTACCACGCTGTCTGTAAAGGATATTTCCAGCTTTTACAAACTGTCCATCTGCTCTTTTCGCTCCTAAACGTTTGGATTCGGAATCTCTACCGTTCTTTGTGGAACCAACACCCTTTTTATGAGCGAAAAACTGAAGGTTCATTTTTAACATCGTTTACACCTCCCTGAAATCTACATGTATATATTCGCCGTTATACTCATTTTCAATAGTTCGTAATCCGAGAATCAGAGAATTCATTAAAAGTTCCCCGTCATGATTCAGAGGTTCGGTAAAATTAACCGTTATTCTTCCCTCTTCTTCATCCTGATCTGTCTCAAAAGACTGGGAAGTAAACATCGACATTGCATTGATCGTTGTGATCGTCAGAGCAGAAACCGCACTGCACACAATGTCCTCTCCGCTGTCAGCGTATCCCGCATGACCTGAGACCTGAAATCCTCTGATTTGGTTGTCCTTATTCCGAACAACAGTTACCCAAATCATAACTTACTACCTGAATTAAGCGTTGATCTTGTCAATCTTAACCTGTGTATACGCCTGTCTGTGACCATTCTTTTTGTGATATCCGGTTTTTCTCTTATATTTGTAAACGATAACTTTTTTTGCTCTTCCGTCACACATAACTGTACCGGAAACAGTAGCATTAGCAACTGTTGGGTTACCAACCTTTACTTCATCACCACTTACAACAAGAACCTGATCAAATACAACGGATTCACCAGCTTCGATACCGAGTTTTTCAACGCGGATAACGTCGCCTTCAGATACTTTGTACTGTTTACCACCTGTTGCTATAATTGCGTACATATGGCACCTCCTAATAATAAAACTCGCCAGCTTCGGTGTCTTTTCAGATCTTAAAACCTCACTGTGCGGCACACTTAATGATTGTATCATGCAGGTCGTTTATTGTCAATAATTAAATTAACTGAATTTTCATAAAAAAAGGAGCTGCCCGAAGGCAGCCCCAAATCAGAATAGTGCAACGGGGGTTCGTTTACTCTATTTTAATTCAAACTTCTGTTCAACAAAAGCTTTAAGAAAATCTACTGTCCCGTCAATTCCAAGAACACTGCTGTTAATGACCAAATCTTTCCGTTCTCTTGAACCCCATTTTCCATCTGTGTAGAACTGATAATATGTACGGCGAACTTTATCATTTTTCTGGATTTCTTTTTTCGCTTCGAGTGGAATATCAATCAGATATTTGTCGCAGATGCGTTTGATTCTGTCCTCCATAGGTGCCTGAATAAAAATCTTCAGAACATTGTCACGATTCCGGAGAACAAAGTCGGCACATCTTCCCATGATCACACAGGATTCTTTATCCGCAATATCTCGGATAATCTCGGACTGGGTCCAGAAAAGGCGATCATTGACTGTACCTGCTTCATATCCCGGATGAGCCAACGGATTGGTAAACGGGCTGGCAGTCTTTTCATCTGCCTTATGAAGCATTTCAACATGTATACCGCTCTTTTTGGAAACTTCATCAATCAGATTCTTGTCGTAAAATCCAATACCGAGTTTCTCTGCAAGCTTCTTTCCGATCTCAAAGCCGCCACTGCCATACTCACGACCGATTGTGATAATATAATTCTTACCCATAACCAAACCCCCTTGAATTGTTTTTTGATAATTGTTCTTTTCTTACTTAAATAATATAATAATTTTTGTATTGTGTCAATATTTTTCTGTCAATATCGTATTGTTATGCATATTTTTATACTATTTTTAAAGAATATAGAAAATAAATGCGATGACAAAGCCTCCGATAACATCTTTAATAAAATGATTTCCACAAACAATCCGAAGTGTTCCCATGCAGGCTGCAAAAAAAAGTGCCAGGGAACCGATAACCGGCCACAGATGGAACAACTCAAGGGCTATAATCGCGGCACTGGCCGTATGTCGACTTGGAAAACTGTTCTTCTTTCCGGGATGATAACCAGAAAGCGGCACAAAACCATACACATCATAGGGCCGCTCCCGACTCAGTATACGCCGCATAACTGTCACAGTAAGAAAGCAGAAAAATGGTCTTAATATAAGACGGACGAGCAATACGGGATATACAACCGCACAAAGAAGGATGGCTATAATATACATCCCTCCCAATATAATAGGAAGAACTTTTGTAAGACCGCACAGCATATTTTCACGCACAGGCTTCTCATGTGCCCAGCTTATAAGACTTTCGTAGGCTTCTTTATTCATAAGACGCCACCTCTCTTATTTGTTCGTAAAACGGGCGATAAGTCCGTTTGCGTGTCATCTCCACAAGGCCAAGGGGCGTCATGTCGATCACATTCACCTGAACCGGATCTTTCCTTGCCTCTTTTGTCAGCTCTGAAAGAAGCTGTTCCTCATGTTCTCTGTCTGACAGATTGATAAAATCTACAATAATAATCCCTGAAAGATTTCGCAGCCGGATCTGACGGCATATTTCTCTGGCAGCCTCCAGATTAATCCGGAAAAAGGTTTCCTCGTCTTTCTTATGCATCTCGGCCTTACTTGTATTCACATCAATGGATGTCAATGCCTCTGTCGTTTCGATAACAAGAGAGGCACCGGACCGAAGCCATACTCTTTTTGATGTCACTCGCTCCATCAGGGTTTCCAGACTCTTAAGTTTCATTAAAGGATAGGACGGATCTTCATAAAAATCATATTGAATCCTGTCCGATGCGCTATAAAGTTCTCTGGCAGAATCATAAATTTCCGGAAGATCCGTCACAATCCGTACATCATCCGCTTCCGATACATGAACATAATTCAGCCAGTTTCTCGGTCTTAAATAGACTCTGGAAAAGCATGTGAGTCTTTTATAAGTTGACATAATATTATTATAGTAAACTTCAAAAGAATGATACTCTTCCACGATCTGTTCCTGTGATACTTTTGCGGCACTGGTTCTGAAAATAATACCTTTATGCTCATCTCCGATCAGCCCCTGCCCAAGTTCACGAATCGAATCACGAGCCCCATCGGAAGTGATTTTTTTTGATATGCCGATAAAATGTTGATTTCCGAGAAAAACAATATTTTCTCCCTGTAATTGAATCTTACTGGTCAAAACAAAAGACTTTGTTTTAATACCGCCCCGCTCCACCTGAACAAGGATCTCATCTCCGACACAGAGCTTCTTTCGCTCTGTGCCGGCATAAAGATGGTTCTTATTTGATTTCAGCGAATAATAGCCGATGACCCCAGGCATAATCTCCACAAAAGCTGCCTGTATATTATCGACGATATTTTTAACCTTTCCAATAAAAATATCGCCGATCTCAAGTTCATCCGGAGACTTCAGAAAAATCTCAACCGCTTTTCCATCTTCCATAGAAACAATCAGATGCTGCTTTTTATAGTTTGTTATAATTACTTCTTTTACCATATTCAAATCACATCATAACATCGCCATATTTTTCAAGCGGTGTAAAATTAGCACCATAGGTTTCACAACGATGAATACACAAAGCAAAAGGATCAAAAGACCGATCCATAAATTTATACAATGTCTCCATGACCTGCTCCGGTTTTAAATTCTGAGTACTTCCTGTAGCCACATTCATAAAGCAAGTGCCATTTTCTTCCCGCAATGTATGGATCATCGGTTTAATGTCCATTGTCTTTTCACTTTTTTTCGTCTTCTTTGTCACCATGATCTCACTCTGGCTCATAAACTTTTCAATCGCTTCAGCAAGATCAAAATCCGGCTCCATATTTTCACGAAAAGAAATACGGTAATCAGCTGTATCGACAATGGACATGGCATTTTTACTGTTATCCGGCAAAGCAACCGCACTTAAAATCCGAACACCTTCCACCATCTGTTCATTCATGCGATCGACAAGCTCCTTTGAAGACGGACATTCACCCATAACAATATCCATATATTCCCCTGTACTTGTAAGCCCCACACCTAAGGGAGCCGCAACAGAGATCAACTGATGGGGGCTGAATCCCTGAGAATATTGAATATCAATACCTGAGCGACGAAAAGCCTTCTGAAAATAACGCATCATATCCAGATGGCCGATAAACCGCATAATTCCGCTTTTTTCAAATTTAATTCTCACCTTCAAAACATACACCTCCCTCGTAAACACGGCAACCGCAGCCCGAACACTGCATACGGCAGTTTGGTGTCACCAGTTCCTTCTGTGACTGTTCATATTCACGCCACAAGAATTCCTTTGTCACCCCTGCATCGATAAAATCCCATGGCAGAATCTCATCATATTCACGCACTCTTCCTGTATAAAATGCCGGATCAATACCCGCTTCATTCATAGCCTCAACCCAGCGGTCATAATAAAAATATTCAGACCAGGAGTCAAACATACATCCCTTCTTATAAGCCCTGAGAATAACTTCACCAACTTTTCGATCTCCGCGCGCTAAAAATCCTTCTAAAGCTGTAAGATCAAAATCATGCCAGTTATAGCGCATACTCTTCCGGTTTAACTGATCTTTCATCTTATGACTTAAGAAACGCTGTTTTTCACGAAACTCTTCCGTTGTGTTCTGAGCTACCCACTGGAACGGTGTGAATGGCTTTGGAACGAAGAAAGATGTACTTGAGACAACATCCACACGGGCTCCCGGACGTTTATCCTTAGGAATTGTATAGTAAAGAGCCGCAATATCATTGGATAATTTGGCAATACCCTCGATATCCTCCATCGTCTCTCCCGGAAGGCCAAGCATAAAATAAAGCTTAACCCGGTTCCATCCGCCGTTAAAAGCTTCCATAGCCCCTGAGAAAATATCTTCTTCAGTGAGACCTTTGTTAATCACATCCCGCATTCTCTGGGATCCCGCCTCCGGTGCAAATGTGAGACTGCTCTTCTTCACATCCTGTACCTGACTCATGACATCCAGTGAAAAAGCATCAATACGAAGTGAAGGAAGGGATATATTGACTTTCATCTTTTTGCCAAACTCTTCAATCAGATAGGTCGTCAGCTCTTCAAGTTTCGAATAATCACTGGAACTTAAAGAACTTAAAGAAATCTCCTCATGTCCTGTGGATATAAGCATATCATGGGCATATTTCTTTAAAAATTCCAGATCACGTTCTCTGTTTGGACGGTAAACATTGCCGGCCTGACAAAAACGACAGCCGCGTATACATCCGCGCTGAATCTCAAGCACAACCCGGTCCTGGGTTACTTTAATGAAAGGAACGACCGGTTTGGATGGATAATAAGTATCACTCAGATCCGTAACAACCTGTTTTTTAATCTTTTCAGGAATACCCTCTTCCACAGGTTCAAAGGAGGCGATTCTTCCATCTGAAAGATAAGACACCTTATAAAGTGACGGCACATATAAACCTGGAATTTTAGCTGCTTCTTTAAGGAATTCCTCCCTGCTTCCGCCGCGTTTTTTCCAGGCCTTATAGCAATCCATCAACTCATAATAAACGGTTTCACCCTCGCCGATATAGAAAATATCAAAAAAATCTGCCAGAGGCTCAGGATTATAGGCACATGGACCGCCTCCGATGACAAAAGGATGTTCCAGTGTTCGTTCCGATGCCTTTAAAGGAATCTGGCAAAGATCCAGGATCTGAAGAACATTGGTATAACACATTTCATACTGAAGGGTCATCGCAAGAAAATCAAAATTCTTCACCGGATCCTGGGATTCTAATGCAAACAGGGGAATATTGCGTTCACGCATGACCGCATCCAGATCCATCCATGGCGAATATAAACGTTCGCAGTACACATCCTCCCGTTTATTCAGCATATCATAAATAATCTGAATACCCAGATAAGACATGCCGATTTCATACACATCCGGGAAACACATCGCAAAACGAATATCGACGGATGCAGGATCTTTATAGACCGCATTATATTCATTTCCAAGATACCTTGCCGGCTTCTCAATTTTTAATAAAATATCATCACTTAATGCTAATTTTCTCATTGAATAAACGTCCTTTTCTGATCCTACTGCACACTAACGAGCTCAATTCTGAAGTTCAGCTCTTTTCCGGCCATCTCATGATTTGCATCCAATGTGATCGTTGTATCATCCTTCGCTGCAACTTTTACAGGAAATGGCTGTCCCATAGGATTTGTCAGATATACCTGCTGACCAACCGTTAAATTTTCAGATCCCGGAAGCTGTGCGATTTCAAATGTCATAACCGCACTTGGATCCGGCATGCCATAAGCTTCTTCCGGCATAAGATGGATATCAACAACCTGTCCCACTTCCATATCAACAACAGCCGCATCAAACCCTTTAATCATCATGCCCGCACCGCATACGAATTCTAAAGGTTCCCCTCTGTCATAAGAAGAATCGAACTGTACACCATCATTAAATGTGCCTTTGTAATGAACACGACATGTTTTTCCCGCATTCTTTCCTTCAAGTGTCAACTGAACACTTCCGCATCCACCGCCGCAGGAATGTCCGCCGCATCCATGTTCTCCACAGGAATGACCTTCTTCATGGTCATGGTGGTTGCAGTTGGAACCTGTAGACACAAGTTCACCTCTTAAATAAGCCTCCACGACCTCATCTGTATTTCCTTCGGCTCCTGCCACTAACTCAATTCCGGCTTCCGTAAGTGCTGCCTGTGCTCCGCCGCCGATTCCGCCGCAGATGAGTACATCGATATCCTGTCCGGCAAGAAGTCCGGCAAGTGCACCATGACCGCTTCCGTTGGAACCGATCACTTCACTGGAAACAACCTTATTATCTTCCACTTCATACACTTTAAAATTTTCTGTTCTTCCAAAATGCTGAAATACTTCTCCATTATCATAAGTTACTGCTATTTTCATCTTCATTTCCTCCAA
>JAEDDO010000266.1 GCA_016298055.1 Frisingicoccus sp. | reverse complement strand
AATTATTAATGAATCAAATCAATGAAGGAAAGTACACCGGTCGTGAAATCTTGCTTACAGGTGCGGTTTTATTTTTGACCGGAACGTTGCTGGGGATGATTTTCTCACCACGAAAGTACCAGGTGATTGGAAGTCATAATGGAAACGGAAGCGGGAATGGAAATGATACAAAGGCAGAAACGAAAAATGATACGCATCATTGATGATGAAAATCCTTAACCTTTGCATGATAGACTTCTGTTGAACAATTGAAAGAGGTTTTTATATGCAATACGTTCTTGAAACAAAGGGTCTGTCTAAACGGTATAAGAATTTTCAAGCGCTTGTCGATTTGAATATGCATGTGCCAAAGGGATCCATTTATGGATTTGTCGGGAAAAACGGAGCCGGTAAGACGACACTAATCCGGGTGATTACAGGACTTCAGTACCCCACTTCCGGGAGTTATAGTCTGTACGGGATTCCGGATTCGGATAAGATGATCCGAAAATCCCGTAGAAGAATGGGAGCAGTAGTGGAAACACCATCAATCTATCTGGATATGACGGCAGCAGACAATCTCAGGCAGCAATATTTGATTCTGGGACAACCGGATTTCGATGGAATACGAGAACTGTTGAAGCTTGTGGGATTAGAAGATACAGGAAAGAAAAAGGTGAAGGATTTTTCCCTTGGAATGCGTCAGAGACTTGGTATTGCTGTTGCGCTTGCCGGAAATCCGGATTTTCTGGTGCTGGATGAACCGGTAAACGGTCTGGATCCCCAGGGAATCCTTGAGATTCGTGAACTGATCCTGAAATTAAACAAGGAGCAGGGCATCACTGTGCTGATCTCCAGTCATATTCTGGATGAACTGTCAAGACTGGCAACTCATTATGGATTTATTGATCATGGACACATGGTGAAAGAAATCAGTGCGGAGGAATTGGAAGCCGCATGTGCCAGAAAAATTCGGGTAAAGGTATCGGATATGGCAGCTTTTTCAAAAGGGTTGGAACATAAAGGAGTCGATTATAGGATTATTTCGGATTTTGAAGCAGATATTTTCAGTGAGATTACGGTTTCTGAACTGGTCAAGGCTGTAGATTCTTTTGGTTGTCAGATTCTGACAATGAAAGAGCAGGATGAAAGTCTGGAAAGTTTTTATCTGAATCTGATTGGAGGTGCTGACCATGTGTAATCTGATCTCTGCAAATATGAAAAGAATCTGGAAAACGCGAGCCTTTCAGATAGGTGCGATCATTGTGGCAGGTCTGGCATTATTCCAGATATTGATGAACTACCGGGACTATGCAGTGTATGGGGGAACTCCGTATTATGATAATGCATTGTTTTCGATTGCGGCGGTGGCAGTATTTCCGCTGGCGGCATTTGTTTCTCTTTATATAGGAACGGAATACAGTGATGGGACACTTCGGAATAAAATTGTGATCGGACATGGAAGAGTGGAGATTTACATCTCAAACCTTTGTACAATGCTTATTGTTGGATGGCTGTTTCTGCTGATCTGGTCTGTTGCTTATCTGGTTCCGGGAATTGTTTTGATGGAGAGCGGAAATCCCCCTGTTGTTTTTATTTTCATTTATGCTGGTATCATTTGTGAACTGGCAGTTTTTTCAGCAATCTTTACATGGATATCCATGGTACTCGGTAAAAAAGCAGCTTCTTCCATTGCATGTATGTTGTTGACACTTCTGTTTTTATTGAGCGGAACGGTGATTCAGTCCACATTGGACCAGGAAGAATACTATGCACCCGCATATCGTGTGACAGAATCCGGAGAAATCGAATATGACGGAGAACTGGAACCAAATCCAAATTATCTTCCGGAGGGAAGCAGTGAAAGAGCTCTCTATGAGTTCCTTTTGGATTTTACACCGGGAGGGCAGATCATGCAGCTTTGTGCAATCCGGCTGGAGCGTATTGGGTATATGATAATCTATGACCTTGGTTGGTTTGCGGCAATGACCGGAGCAGGTGTTTTGATGTTCCGACGAAAATCCCTAAAATAGAACAAATAAATCAGCATCCTGCATCAATAAAGAGTTGATTGAACTGGATCGTACTGCATCAGATTTCATAGGGGACAACAAAAAAGCCAAAAACTCCGTCCCCATTGGTT
>JAEDDO010000069.1 GCA_016298055.1 Frisingicoccus sp. | reverse complement strand
TTGATAATATGGAGACCGGTGCAGGTTATGCGAAGGATGTCATCTATGCGGCAGGCCTTCTTCATGATGTGGGAAAGTACCTTCAGTATATGCAAGGTATGGAACATCATGTTGCCAGCGAGAGGATCGGAAGGCAGATTCTTACAGATGCCGGCTTTGACGGAAGAGAAACAGAAGAGATCTGTGAGGCGATTCTGGCTCACAGAAAGAAAATATCGGTCGGAGAAAAAGAGCTGAAATCGATTTTGTACAGGGCGGATAAGATTTCGAGAGCATGTTATGCCTGTGAGGCATCCGATCAATGTGATTGGTCAGAAGAAAAAAAGACACCGGGAGTGATTGCGTGAAAAAAGAGTTCGTAATAGGCGGAAAAAAATTTGAGAGAAAGGGTCATACTTATGTTATGGGTATTTTAAATGTAACACCCGACTCTTTTTCAGATGGGGGAAGTTATACAACCATTGACAAAGCCTTAAAACATGCAGAGCAGATGATCAGAGAAGGGGCGGATATTATTGATATCGGCGGAGAATCTACCCGCCCCGGATATACATTGCTCTCAGATGAGGAAGAAATATCGAGAGTTGTTCCGGCCATTGAGGCTGTAAAAAAAGAATTTGATATACCTGTCTCTGTGGACACATATAAGTCTGCAGTGGCAAAAGCAGCGATTAATGCGGGGGCTGATATGGTCAATGACATTTGGGGATTAAAGTATGATCCGGCCCTTGCAAAGGTTATTGGTGATGCAAATCTTCCATGCTGCCTGATGCATAACCGGAAAAGTCCTGAGTATGACCGGTTTATAGAGGATTGTCTTGATGATTTGAAGGAGACGTTAAAGCTTGCTCAGGCAGGCGGAATAAGAGAAGAAAATATTATTCTTGATCCGGGTGTGGGATTTGGAAAGACTTATGAGCATAATCTGATGGTCATGAAACATCTGGAAGACTTTAACAGCCTTGGATATCCGGTTCTTCTGGGAACCTCGAGAAAATCTTTAATTGGACTGACGCTGGATCTGCCGGCGAATGAGCGGGTCGAAGGAACGATTGCCACGACCGTCATGGGTGTTATGGCTGGGATGAGCTTTGTGAGAGTTCATGATGTGGAAGCGAACCGGAGAGCTATTCAGATGACAGAAGCGATTTTAAAGGTGCGGGAGGAATAGATTTGGGACACATTGGGATAAGAGATCTGGAAGTATATGCGTACCATGGTGTTTATCCGGAGGAAAGAGAGAAAGGTCAGACATTTTATGTGTCAGCGGATCTGTATCTGGATACATGGAAAGCCGAACATGAGGATGATCTGGATGCTTCTGTTCATTATGGTCTTGTATGCGAATCAATTAAAGATTATATGACCAGAGAGAAATACTTGCTCATTGAACGGGCAGCAGATGAAATTTGCGAGAATTTAATGGAGGACTATCCGAAACTTAACAAAGTCTGTGTAAAATTGTATAAACCTGAGGCTCCGATACCGATGCCTTTTGGAACGGTGTTTGTCGAAACATCACGATCATGGACGGAAGCTTATATTGCTGTGGGAAGTAATATGGGCGATAAAGAAAATTATATTCGTCAGGCTATCGGAATGATGGAAGAGACAAGGGGCATTCAGGTGGAAAAAGTCTCCGAACTCATTTGCACAGAACCTTATGGCTACACAGATCAGGATATATTTCTTAACGGCTGCGTTAAGATAAAGACATGGCTGCCGCCGGAAGTGCTTCTTAAGCGGCTGCAGGAAATTGAGTTAGCGCTTCACAGGGAAAGAAAAATCCACTGGGGACCGCGGACCATTGATCTGGATATTATTTTATACGGTGAGGAAATTATCCATACAAAAGATTTGAGCGTACCTCATCCGGATATGACAAACCGGATGTTTGTACTGGGACCATTGGATGAGATCGCCGGATGGGCGTGGCATCCGGTGGAACAAAAGACGATTCATCAGTTAAAAGAAAGTTTAAATGAAAGGGAGGCAAAGAAACATGATTGATTTACATGTACATTTAGCAGGATCGATTAAACCTATAACGATTATTGAATATGCCAAGGAGAGAAATGTTCCTTTGCCGACGTATAATGCAGCAGAACTGGAAAGTTATCTGGAAGCGCCGGATCACTGTCAGGAAGCAGCAGAATTTTATGAATTGTGTGATATGACATCATGGGTGCTTCAGGAGCGGAGAGCGATACGGCGTGCCATGTCTGAGATGGTTAAGGAACTGGACAGCCAGGGTGTCATGTATGCTGAAATCCGTTTTTCTCCGTCAGAGTGTACCCTTGGAGGTCTGCGTCAGGGAGATGCGATTGAGTCAGCTCTGGAAGGTCTTAAGCGAGGTATGCAGGAAAGCAGACGGATTCGTGCGAATCTGGTTTTATGTATTATACCGGAGATGGATGAACATGAAGCTTTTGAGACGATCGTTGAAACGAAAAAGCATCTGCGTCAGGGTGTATGCGGACTGGATCTTCTGCTGGATGAATCTCTTTGTCAGACCGACTATTATGACTGGCTTTTTAAACTTATGAAAGAAGAACATATACCATTTACAGTGCATGCGGGTCAGTATAATACAGAAAGTATACGACAGGCCATTCAGTATGGTGCACTTAGGATCAGCCAGGGGGTACATATGCTGGAAGATCCGGATCTGCTTAAAGAGATTATCGAAAAGAAGATCGTAGTTGAATGCTGCCCTGCAAGTAATTTAAAATTGGGAACCGTAGAAAGTTACAGCAGACATCCGATTCGCAAACTTTTTGATATGGGGGTTCCTGTCTGCGTCTGTACCGACCGTCTTCGTGTTTCCGGAAGCATATTGATGGAAATCTACAGGGATCTGGAGCGGTATCTTGGATTTACACCGGCTGAAATTTATGAGATGAATCAGAATGCGGTCAACGGTGCATTTTTAACACAGATGGAAAAGGACCGTTTACGGTTTGATTTATATGAAGCCAACAGGGCAATTGTGGACAAGGAGTAGAGAAACATGCAGGACTTAGTGAACTTACGAGATCAGATTGACATCATTGACGATCAGATCGTCAGACTTTTCGAAGAACGAATGGTCGTTTCCGGTCAGGTGGCGGCTTATAAACGCAGTGTAGGAAAACCTGTTTTAGATAAAGAACGGGAAAAAATAAAGATAGAAAAGGTTGTATCAAAGACATCCAACGAGTTTAACGGCAAGGCGGTAGAATCCTTATTTTCTCAGATTATGGCTATCAGCCGTATGCTGCAGTATCAGAATCTAGCCAGTGAGCGTACAGACCTTGAAGGATTTTTTGAGGCGGAGATGAAGATCACACCAGAGACGAGGGTTGTCTATGCAGGTGTTCCGGGAGCTTATGCAGAAGCGGCTATGGTGGAATATTTCGGAACGGAAATAGACGGATATAATGTGGAGACATTCAAAGATGCTATGGAAGAAGTACATAACGGAAAGGCGGATTATGCCGTCCTTCCGATTGAAAATTCTTCCACGGGAAGTGTCAATGATGTGTATGATCTTCTTTCTTCTTATGATAACCATATCGTGGGAGAGACAATGGTCAAGGTGGAGCATGCACTTCTCGGACTTCCGGGAAGCAGCGTTGAGAATATTCACACCGTATTTTCACATCCACAGGGTCTGATGCAGTGCAGCCGTTTTCTTGACGGAAAAAGGGAATGGCAGCAGGTAAGTCTTCAGAACACGGCAGCTTCGGCAAAAAGAGTTGTGGATGACGGTGATCTGGGACAGGCGGCCATTGCCAGCAGACAGGCGGCAAAAAACTATGGCCTTGTTGTTTTGAAAGAAAGTTTAAATGATCTGAAAAATAATTCGACACGTTTTGTTGTCATCAGTCATAAAAAGACATTTCATGAAAAAGCAGATACGATCAGCATTTGTTTTGAGACTCTTCATGAGAGCGGAAGCTTATACAGTGTTTTAAGCCATTTTATTTTTAACGGGCTGAATATGACACGTATTGAATCCCGTCCGGTTAAGGGTAAACCGTGGCAGTATCGTTTCTTTGTGGATTTCAATGGAAATCTCAAAGAACAGGCGGTCAAAAATGCCCTTCACGGCATTCAGTCGGAGACAGAAAGTTTTCGCATTTTAGGAAATTATAAAGGAGTCGAACCTGTATGTTAAAAATCAGAGTACATGAATTAATTTTATATCGTAATTTTTCTGAAACAGTTTTTCTTGATATGGCAGATGTAGCCAATAATTATTTAAATCCAGACAGTGATAAAGAAATTTTGATCGACAAACTGTACAAATGTATCAATGAGATCGTGACGATTGCCAGAGATCATGGATTTAACGGTAATTTATGGCATGGTTATCTGACCTATCTGCTGACAACAAATGAAAACGCGTTCAGTATGTCCTGCGAAAAAAAGGGTGCTATTGAAGGAAGTATTAATGAGCTGGCCCTTCATGATCTGAAGATTTTCAAGGAAGCCTATGATGTGGAATGGGATGATATTGAAAAAGTACTGGGTGTGCATTTTATCAGTATGATCCGTGCCTTTAATAATCCGGATAATATGGGGGTTATTTACAGTCAGAGTCTGAGAGAACGCATTGAAGTGCTGAACGGACAGCTGGCAGGTGCAAAAGATGTTCAGCAGATGTATGATGCGCTGACAGATTTCTACAAAGATTATGGTGTGGGAAAGTTTGGTCTTCATAGGGCCTTTAAGATCGTCAGTGACAATCAGGATCCGGAAATCGTGCCGATCACACGTACAGAAAAGGTGATGCTCGACGATATTGTCGGATATGATATACAGAAAAAGAAGCTCCGTGACAATACAGAAGCCTTTATTAAAGGTAAAAAGGCGAATAATGCCCTGCTTTACGGGGACAGCGGTACAGGTAAATCCACCAGTATCAAGGCAATTTTAAATGAATATTATAAAGACGGTCTTCGCATGATCGAAGTGTATAAGCATCAGTTCAAAGATATTTCCAACGTGATTGCCCAGATCAAAAACAGAAATTATAAATATATTCTTTATATGGATGATCTGTCCTTTGAAGAATTTGAGATTGAATATAAGTATCTCAAAGCGATCATTGAGGGCGGTCTTGAGACAAAACCGGATAATGTGGTCATTTATGCCACATCCAATCGACGTCATCTGATCCGTGAGACATGGAGTGACAGAAAACAGGCATCCGATGATGTGCATGGAAATGACTCTATGCAGGAAAAATTGTCCCTTGCGACCCGTTTCGGAGAAAGTATTTATTATGGAAAGCCGGATCAGAAAGAATATCTGAATATCGCGAGAGAGCTTGCAAAACGCTATGACATACGTATGACAGAAGAGGAGATTGAGAAAGAGGCTGTTAAGTGGGAACTTTCTCACGGAGGACGATCCGGACGTACGGCTCAGCAGTTCATCAATCACCTTATTGGAATTGAAGAATAAATAGGAGGATGAGGCAGATGCCAATGCAGATGTTGGCGGCAATTGATGTAGGTTCAAGTGAAGTCGCAATGAAAATTTATCAGTTTTCGAAGCGCACAGGAATCGAAGAGATCGAGTATGTGCGCTCGATCGTGGAATTGGGTGCGGACACGTATAATACCGGCGTCATTGCCTATGATACGGTTCGGGAACTGTGCGGGGTCCTGGGAGGCTTTGTGCAGAAGCTGAAGGAGTATCGAATCAGTAATTATGTTGCTTACGCAGGCAGTGCCATGCGTGAAGCTGTGAACAGGGATCTGGTATTAGATCAGATCCGTATACAGACAGGACTGGAGGTTCAGATCATCGGAAATGCTCAGCAGCGTTTTCTTGTTCTTCAGTCTTTAGCGGGAACGATGGTCCAGTTTGAAAGACTGACCCAGGAGGGTGTTGCCATTGTGGATCTTTCATCCGGAAGTCTTCAGGTATCAATCTATGAGGAAGGAGCACTCCAGGTTTCACAGAATCTGAAGCTTGGTTCACTTCGTGTCCGGGAGATCCTTGCGGATATGGAACAGCAGACCACATCCTTTGTCAGTGTCATGGAAGACTATATTGGAAACACATTGCGGACGTTCCAGCGTCTGGCCATTAAAGACAAAAAAATTAAACATGTGATTGTTCTCGGAGAAGAGATCGCAACACTTCTCAATGAAGTCAATGCGTCGAAAAACAGAGAGAGTTTCAATGTATCCCAGTTCGAGAAATTTTATATGAAACTTATGCGCAGTAAGGATGAGGATATTTCTAAAAAATATAATATTCCTTACGAGACAGCTACCGTTCTTAAGCCATCGATGATCATTTTTAAAAATCTGGTGGAGATGCTGGGCGGCGAAGTCGTGTGGGCATCCAATGTGGGATTGTGTGACGGCATTCTGGCTGATTATATTCGTGCGAAACATTTGGTTAAAAACAAACATGACTTTACAGAGGATATTATTTCCATGAGTCGGCAGGTGGCCAGACATTATGAGAGTGATATGGATCACACGAATAATGTGGAAGCTCTGTCTTTAGCTATTTTTGACAGTATCAAAAAGATTTCCGGTCTGTCACCGAGAGACCGTCTGATTTTGCAGGCGGCCAGTATCCTTCATGACTGCGGTAAATATGTAAATATGATGCACGGAACGGACAATGCCTACTATCTTGTGTTAAATACAGAGATTATTGGATTTTCAGAGGATGAGAAGCATATTATTGCCAATGTGATCCGTTTTAATTCAAACGGTGAGGTTCCTGAGTACACAGAAGTGGCCAGTGAGATGAGCCATATGTCTTATGTGCGGATGTTAAAAATGGCGGCTATCCTTCGCCTTGCCAACGGCATGGACCGGAGTCATCTCCAGCGTATACAGAATGTGCGCGTGACGGTGAAGGATGCGGAGTTAAAGATTATGGCCAATACGATTTACGATATTACTCTGGAACAGGGAATGATGGAGACGAGAGCAAATTTCTTTGAACAGATTTATGGACTTAGGCCGGTGCTTCGGCAGAAACGGAGGGTATAAATATGATCGATGTGAGCAAACCGGAATATTTTACAAATAGAGAGTTAAGCTGGCTCGATTTTAATTATCGCGTGCTGGGCGAGGCGAGAGATAAGACAATTCCTTTATTTGAACGACTGAAATTTTTGAGCATTACTTCTTCCAATCTGGATGAATTTTTTATGATCCGTGTGGCATCTTTAAAGGACATGGTTCATGCGAAATACAGTAAACCGGACATTGCCGGAATGACACCTCAGATGCAGCTGGATGCGATCAGCGAAAAGACACACGGTCTTGTAAATACACAGTACAATACGTATAATCGGTCACTCAAACCGATGCTGAAGCAGAATGGTCTCACGATCATTGACTCTTATGAGGATCTTACAAAGAAACAGAAAGTTTATGTGGAACAGTATTTTATGCAGGATGTGTATCCGGTACTTACACCGATGGCAGTGGATTCTTCACGTCCGTTTCCTCTGATCCGCAATAAATCTTTAAATATCGGTGCCCTTATTTCTGATAAAGAGGATGAGTCGGAGTTTGATTTTGCAACGGTACAGGTGCCGTCCATGCTTCCGCGTTTTATTGAGATCCCTTCAGAAAAAGGCGGTCAGACATTGATTCTTTTAGAGCAGGTCATTGAGATGAATATACAGAAACTGTTCCTGAATTATAAAGTGATCTGTGCTTATCCTTACAGAGCTATGCGAAATGCGGATCTGACCATTGATGAGGAAGATGCGGCGGATTTGCTGAAAGAGATTCAAAAACAGCTGAAACAGCGTCAGTGGGGCGAAGTTATCCGATTGGAAGTGGAAGACGGAATTGACAAACGTCTTCTGAAAATATTGAAAAAAGCTATGAATGTGGGTGAAGATGAGATTTACCGGATCAGCGGCCCGCTGGATCTGACTTTTCTTATGAAAGTGAACGGGCTGGATGGCTATGACCATCTGAAATATCCGAAATACGAGCCTCAGCTGTCAAAAGATATTAATACAGAAGAGGATATTTTTACCCAGATTCGCAGAAAAGATATTTTACTGTTCCATCCGTTCCAGAGTTTTGGAACAGTTGTGGACTTTGTACATCAGGCGGCAAAAGATCCGGATGTACTGGCGATCAAACAGACCTTGTACCGTGTCAGCGGCAATTCGCCGATCATTGCATCCTTAGCGGAGGCGGCGGAAAACGGTAAGCAGGTAACGGTTCTCGTTGAACTTAAAGCCCGTTTTGATGAGGAAAACAATATTATATGGGCGAAGAAGCTTGAGAAGGCGGGCTGTCATGTTATTTATGGCCTTGTCGGTTTAAAGACCCACAGTAAGATCACCCTTGTCGTCCGTCGCGAAGAAGACGGTATTCGCAGATATGTTCATCTCGGAACCGGAAACTATAATGACAGTACAGCAAAGTTATATACAGATATGGGACTTCTGACCTGCTCAAAACCGATCGGGGAGGATGCAACGGCTGTGTTTAATATGCTTTCCGGTTATTCAGAACCTTTAGCATGGAATAAGCTGTCACTGGCACCTTTATGGCTCAGAGACCGTTTTACAGAACTGATCCATCAGGAAGAAGTGAATGCAAGAGAAGGCCGGCCGGCACGTATTGTTGCAAAGATGAATTCGCTCTGTGATAAGGAAATTATCATGGCACTTTATCATGCGGCAGAGGCCGGTGTTAAAATCGAATTGATTGTTCGCGGTATCTGTTGTTTAAAAACAGGCATTCCGGGTATCAGTGAGAATATTACCGTAAAATCGATCGTGGGCAATTTCCTGGAGCACAGCCGTATTTTCTACTTCTATAATAATGGATGGGAAAATGTGTTTATGGGAAGTGCGGACTGGATGCCGAGAAATCTTGACCGTCGTGTGGAGATATTGTTCCCTGTGGAGGACGAGGAATGTAAAAAACAGGTCATTCATATCCTGGATATTCAGCTTCAGGACAATGTGAAAGCCCATTATCTTCAGCCGGATGATACCTATCAGAAACCGGATAAGAGAGGAAAAAATCTCATCTCATCTCAGGACTATTTTTGTCAGGAGGCACTCCGTGACGTGGCAGAAAAAAAGAAAAATGAGGATGAGGTCAGCCGGGTATTTGAACCGATGTATCATAATGAGGAAGAATAGATTTAAACGCAATAATTAAAAAAATTAAAAAAATTTAAAATTAATGTTGACAAGACGAATCCACTGGTGTATACTCATAAATGTCTTGAGGGGAACACCTCAGAGAGAAAAACAAATAAGCGCGAGTGGCTCAGTGGTGGAGTATCGCCTTGCCAAGGCGAGGGTCGCGGGTTCGAATCCCGTCTCGCGCTCGTAAGAACCCGATAGTTTCTATCGGGTTCTTTGTTTTAGTCAAATAAAACCATTAGAAAGGCGGAGAGGTAAGATGATGAAACACATTGTATGTTTTAAGCTGAAAGATAACAGTGATGAAAACAAGAATAAGACGAAAGAGGTTTTGCTTTCCATGAAAGGAAATGTTCCGATGATGCGGGATATTCAGGTTGGTGTGGATTTTCTTAAGTCTCCACGTTCTTATGATGTCATTCTTCAGGTGGAACTGGATGATGAGAAGGCATTAGATGCATATCAGGAAGATCCGTATCATGTAAATGTTGTTAAAGCACATATGCATGAAGTTATGGAATCAAGTATCGCACTTGATTACTATTTAGATTAATCAAATTGAGACAAAAAGCCGGAGTGCTGACTCCGGCTTTTTTGCGGAGGAAATATGGAAACATTTGTTATAACACTGCCTGCCATAGCCATAATCTGTTTTTTTGTTTTTCTTGCCGGCTTTGTGGATGCTGCAGCAGGCGGCGGAGGGCTTATTTCTCTGCCGGCTTATATTGCGTCGGGAATGCCGGTACATCTTGCTTATGGCAGTAATAAGTTTTCGAGTGCCTGCGGAACGACACTGGCTTCTATTCGATTTTTCAGGAATAAAGCAATGGATATACCGGTTGCATTGCTTGCAGCCGCTGGTTCTTTTATTGGCTCCGGAATCGCAGCCCGCATCGTATTGATGATGGATGATGCTCTTTTAAAACGCATTGTTATTTTGGTGCTTCCGATCGCAGCAGTGATTATTTTTTTGAACAGAGGTTATGGTGAAGAAAATAATTCATATATATTGCCAAAAAGAAAAAAGATTTTTCTTGCCGGTGTTATTGGCCTGTTTATTGGATTTTATGACGGGATGGTTGGACCGGGAACAGGTACCTTTGCCATTATTGCTTTTTCAATTTTAATGAAATACGATTTAAAAACAGCCTCCGGCAATGCCAAAGTCTTAAACCTGGCTTCAAATTATGCTTCTTTAATTACATATGCTTTGAGCGGCAATGTTTTATGGGCAGCCG
>JAEDDO010000265.1 GCA_016298055.1 Frisingicoccus sp. | reverse complement strand
CCGTATTTCTCTTTTCACGCCACGATTGGCGGATTCTTGCGGATTCCTTCATAGGATATACAAAAAATCAATAGGTTAGGAGCAAGTCGAAAAAGAGGTGGCGCTCGTGAACGTCACCTCTTCGTTGGACTGGTATGTGCGCATTGTATATCTTTTGTATAGATAGAGCTGCGTAATATCGGAATCCGCCAATACTGCATACAAGGCATCGCAGTCGTCCATATTCATTTCCCGTAAAATCAAACGGCTTGGCTCAATAATCGTATCATTTTCTCCATTTTTTCTCATAAAAAAGCTTTTGTTTTTCCTCCCCGGAAGAATCACATGGATTTTCTGAGATATTCCGCCGTGATTGTATGGGAATGCTCCGCCATATCCTTCGGCGTACCGGCAAAGACAATCTCGCCACCGGCAGTACCGCCGTCCGGTCCTACATCAATGAGCCAATCCGCCTGTTTCATCACATCCAGATTATGCTCGATAACGATGACGGTGTTGCCGCGATCTACCAGACTGTCGAGCAGTTCCATGACTTTCTTCACATCGGAAGCGTGAAGGCCGGTGGTGGGCTCGTCCAGTACATAAATGTTGCCTTTCTTGTCCAAGAATTTTGCCAGCTTCACCCGCTGGCGTTCACCACCGGAAAGGGTGGACAGGGGCTGACCCAGAGACAGGTAGGGCAGGCCCACTTCAATCATTGCCCCCAGCGCCTTGCGAAGTTTCCTGTTGTCTTTGAAAAACTCGTAGGCTTCCCCGGCGGACATGTCCAGAATCTCCATGATGTTCTTTCCCTGATAGCGATAGGACAGAGCTTCCTCGCTATACCGTTTTCCTTCGCAGGCTTCGCAGACGGTGGTGACAGGGTCCATGAACACCAGCTCCGTAACAATCTGTCCTCGCCCTCCGCAGGCAGGGCAGGCACCTTTACTGTTGAAAGAAAACAAAGAGGATAAGCATTTACCGGTGAAACATGTGGATACTTGCTTTTGTCCTGATAAAATAAGGTCTTTATCCGTGTGGCAGGTCTTAGACCGGCCTCATGTATCAGCCTGTGCCTTATCATCGCCGTTAAAAGGTGTTTTTTGCGGAACAGCCTCCGCAGATTTATATCTGCAGAGGCTGTTCCGTGTAATTTGCTGATAAAACCGTCTGAATAAAGTCCAGCAGTTTTGGCTTTTGTCTTTTTGCACAGGCGTGGTATAAATTGGTTCATGTTTTGGATTTTTCTATATCCTGTTGCGGCAAATTATTGCTCAACTCTTTCCTTCTTAATCTTTAGTACATCGGAACTTTCTTCCAGTTTCAGTTCTCTGCTTTTTCCGGGAGAAAGCTGGCTACGATAGCTGGCTGGCGTCACTCCTGTATTCTTGCGGAAGCATTTGCAAAAATATTTATAGTCCATATACCCTACACGCTCTCCCACATCCTGAACTTTAAGTTCCATATTTTCTTCCAATAGCTTTTTGGCCACTTTCATTCGATAATCTGTAAGATATTCGACAAATGTCATTCCTGTTTTAGCCTTAAATAACTTAGTAAAATAAAAGGAACTGAGGTTCACTTTTCCGGAAATATCCGACAGTGAAATAACCTGTGCATAATTTTTCTCAATAAAGGCGATGGCATCTCCTATTAAATCGTCCGAATAATCCTCCTTAATATTTTTAAGATTCCGAATGCATCGCTCTATCTTCATCTCACACCAACTGCGAATTGCTACTGTATCATACATATATTCGAGGCCCAAATTATTTACATCCTCTATTCCTTTTTCCACACACAGTCTAGCAAGGCCAATAGAAAAGACAAACATCTGTTTATATATGAATTCTCTGTTATCATCCGAATAAGCCACTACATAGTCAAAAAATTCCGAAAATGCATCCAGCGCAGCAGCAGAGTCCTCCATTGAAATTGCTTTGAAAATTTCGCTTTCCAACTTCATTGGATATCGGTAATCCTCATTCCTCTCTGTCGGAGGGCATATAGTAATACCTTCTCCTGTATTCCCACTCATTACTGCCCTGGTAGCTGCGGAGTAGGATGTATACATCGATTTTAATGAATAGACATATCCATCGCCCCTTTCTGCCTTAATCGTAATAAAAACCGGTCAAAACATCAA
>JAEDDO010000264.1 GCA_016298055.1 Frisingicoccus sp. | reverse complement strand
ATAGGAAAGTTCGGAAAACTTTCCGTTAGGTAAGCATTCAGGGCTTCAAAGGAGAAAACGACATGAAAATTGCAGTGATTGGGTGTGGTCGATGGGGATCATTTATAACATGGTATCTGGATCACATTGGACATGATGTTACATTATATGGAAGAAAGAATTCAGCTCATATGCAGCAATTCTTAAAAGAACGTAAGAATAATCTTTTGACACTGCCGGAATCGGTTCATTTAACAACGGATCTGACAGTTGTTCAAGATGCGGAGACAATTATTATATCGATTAATTCTCAGGGATTACAGAAATTGATGGAAGAATTAGAGCAGAAAAAATTGCATGATAAAAAAATTGTTCTCTGCATGAAGGGTATTGAGATTTCAACGGGACGCAGACTTTCCCAGATTGCGGAAGATAATCTGGATGCTTCGAATCATGTGGCTGTATGGCTTGGACCGGGACATGTTCAGGAGTTTACAAAAGATATTCCGAACTGTATGGTTATTGACAGCCGACATGAAGAAACAAAGGCAGAGCTGATTGAAGCATTCTCCGGTCCTTTGATCCGTTTTTATTACGGTCAGGATTTAGTCGGTAATGAAATCGGTGCAGCGGCAAAGAATGTTATCGGTATTGCGGCAGGTATGCTGGATGGATTTCATTTATCAACACTTAAAGGGGCTCTTATGTCCAGAGGAACGCGAGAAGTGGCGCGTCTTATAAAGGCTATGGGGGGAAATGAATTGTCAGCCTATGGATTGTGCCATTTGGGAGATTATGAGGCCACTGTTTTTTCCGAATTCAGCCATAATCGTCGATTTGGAGAATTGTTTGTCCAGGGAAAACACAGTGATGATCTGGCAGAAGGCTATTACACGGTTAAAGCAATGATGGATCTTGAAAAAAAATACGGTGTGGAGCTGCCAATCTGTCGGGTCGTATATGAGGTTCTTTATGAGGAACGGGATCCGTCGGAAGCTTTAGAAGCTCTCTTTACACGGAGTTTAAAAAACGAATTTTAATGGGAGGAAGTTTTAGGATGACACGCATAAAACAATTTATGGCATTGAGTATTGCTGCGGCATTATCTATTCCAACAATGGCTTATGCAGCAGAGACGAAGACTTATACTCAGCCTATTAAAGATAGAGAACAAAAGCAGGTGGGTGACTTTTTATGTGCCCAGGATACAGAAGCATGGACACGCAGTGTTGTCTTGAATGCATCTGTTGTTCCTGTGAAAGATCAGACCCTTCCTGAGGCGGAATTTCTCTGGACAGCAGGAAATGAGACTGAAAGTGTAAAAGGGAATACATATACGGCAGAAACAAACGGAAAGTATACTGTAAAGATGCAGATGCCTCAGGAGAGCGGTTTAACGGCAGAGGATATCATTGTAGAGATAAAGAATATTGACCGGACAGCACCAAAGATTGTCACAATAAGCAGGGATATCCAGGAGTGGACCAATAAATCGGTAAATGTGACTGTAGAGTGTGTGGATTATCAGGATACACCGGTCGCAGCGCAGGAGGGTGAAAAAAAAGAAGAATCATCCGGTGCGGGGGAGAAATCCGAAACAAAGGAAACGGGAACGTCGGAACAGGAGGAACCCGGAACAGGATCGGGCCTTCACCCGGAAGGTGCTTATTCCTATGACGGAGGACAAACCTGGACAAAAGATAATGTGATCGCTGTAGCTGAGAATAAGACGCTTTCCTTTGTTGTCCGCGATGCTCTGGGTAATCAGGCGACCGAGACGATTAAAGTAGATAATATTGATAAGACGCGACCAACAGTAAGCCTGTCTATTGCTGACGGAGGTGTTTTGTATGAAGGTGAAGAAGGTCAGGTCACATTGAAGGCATCCGCATCCGACGCGGCTTCCGGGCTTGCTGAAAAACCCTATTCATGGAACGGGGGCGTGAGCTGGAGTGAATCTCCTTCTTATGTGATTACAGAGGCGGGAAACTATACAGTTCTTGTAAGAGACAGAGCAGGTAATACGGCAAGAGCAGCGCTTGAAGTCACTTATACGAAACGTCCGGAGGAATCGGAAGAGACAACCCAGCCGGAAGAAACGACTGTGCCGGAAGAATCGTCGCGTCCGGAAGAAACGACCGTGCCGGAAAATC
>JAEDDO010000068.1 GCA_016298055.1 Frisingicoccus sp. | reverse complement strand
ATCATCTCGTTTCGCTGACAATTTTATAATAGGCTCTAGAAGTTGCCATATAAAATAAAATATAAAATGCAGCAAAAACAAGGTAGGTTCCCACGTTGACCATCACAAAAAGCTTTGTATTTGTCAGGCCGAAAAGAAGTAAAAGCTTTGCAACGACCGGAAATGCGAAAATGATATGAATGCCTGCCGTCAAAAGCGGCACGAAAAAGATGGTCAGTATCTGTGAATTAATACTCTTTCTTATCTCCTCTTTTGTCATTCCAACTTTTTGAAGAATATCGAATCGGGCCTGATCTTCATAGCCTTCCACGACCTGCTTATAGTACATGATCAGTACGGTTCCGCATATAAATACGGTTCCAAGTAAAATTCCAAGAACAAAAAATCCACTGTTGACTGCAAGAAAATCTTCTCTGCTTTCCGCACGGCACTCAAGAGAAAATCCACAGGATGTATCATCATCTGCCCACGGTGTTGACGCGATCTTTTCGGCAATCTCAATCTTTGTTTTCTCATCACAATCCAGATCAAACCCATAATAGTCACACAAAGAGGACGCTTCTTCCTGATAGATTTCAAGCTGGGTTTCATAAAACTGTTCCAAGGTCTCTATATCTTTGACAAAGATAAATATGGATGGAAAAATAAGACTTTGGGATTCTCCATTGACCACAAACTTTTCAGGAGCCTGACGTACATTAAAGACCGGCATCTGCTCAACTTCAAGCGTATCATAATCATAATTACATTTTGATGCACAAATCATGACTTCCCCATCCTTTAATATTTCGGATGTTCCCATAACGGTATTATAATCTTCCAAAGGAATAATATAAAGCTGACGCATATCCGCATAGCTGTAAGGCTGATCTATCTTTTTTGGATCGAGCAGCATTTTTCCGTCTTTTTGAAGTGCAACCATAACCAAATACCGGTAATGCAGCAGATTATCTGCCTCAAGGTCATATTCATCGAGTGTATTTGTAATTAAATTATGTGCCTGATCCGTGATTTCTTCGTCAATCGACCATAGATCCATAACGATGTCTCTCGGATAACGATTTCTCAGATTTTCTTCGCCTCCGATATACAGACAGAAAGTAGAAGATATCATGACAAGGACCATCGTCGATAAAATACAGATCGAAGCCAGACCGGCACCGTTGCGTTTCATACGATAGACCAGAGAAGAAATCGAAATAAAATGGTTTGTCTTATAATAATAGTTCTTGTTTTTCTGAAGCAGGCGGCAAAAGACAACCGAACCGGCAATAAACAGCAAATATGTTGCGACAATAACCATAAGGACAGCTACAAAAAAGAGAACAATTGCCGAAACAGGATCACTTATGGTTACTGAGATATAATAGGCACCAATTAGAAGGATGGCACCGATCAATGCGATAAACCAGTTTCCCTTTGGAGGCTTTTCACCGACCGATTCACTGTGGATCAGTTCAATCGGTTTTGAGAAATAAATCTGCCGTAGACTGTTGATCAGGATCAAAATAAAAATAACAGCAAAGATGATAAAAGCCTCTGAGATCGGCCGTTTAAGAATCTCAAAACGAAAACCCACATCTGAACCGAGCATCCGGCCAATTAAAAGTTCTACTGCTTTTGAAAATAAAATACCGCAGCCAAGTCCTCCGATTATAGAGATCACTGAAATAATCAATGTTTCCCATATTAAGACCCTGGACAGATTATTTTTACCCATTCCGAGAATATTATAGAGACCAAACTCTTTTTTACGTCGTTTCATCAAAAATGAATTTGTATAAAATAAGAGTATCAGGGCAAAAAGGCCAATGACATTACTTCCCAGGCTTAGAAATTCCCGTACGACATCTCCGCCGTGCATAGCCGCTACAGAACTGCTGCAGGATAAAAAGGATACAATATAGTACATCATGACCATTCCGATACCGGTCAATATATAAGGTACATAAGTCTTTTTATTTTTCCGGATACCGGACAGGGCAAGTTTTAAATAAAATCCGAATCTCATTTCTTCTCACCGCCCGTCGCAAGAATCGTCAGCGTATCGGATATTTTCTGATACAGCTGTTCATTGGATGAATTTCCTCGATAGATCTGATGAAAGACCTCTCCGTCTTTAATAAATAAAACCCGTCCTGCATGACTGGCCGCCTTGACCGAATGGGTTACCATAAGAATCGTCTGGCCTTCCTTATTGATTTTTGTAAATAATTCAAGAAGTTCATCGGTGGATTTTGAATCGAGTGCTCCTGTCGGTTCATCCGCAAGTATCAGTTTCGGACTTGTAATAAGCGCTCTGGCAACTGCCGCCCTCTGCTTCTGTCCGCCGGAAACTTCATAAGGATACTTACTCAATAATTCATTGATTCCGAGTTTATATGTGATCGGCTGTAATTTCTCCATCATTTCTTTATAATGTTTTCCCTCCAGCACAAGGGGCAGCAAAATATTGTCTTTTAATGTAAATGTGTCCAGTAAATTAAAATCCTGGAAAACAAATCCCAGATTGTCTCTGCGAAATTCAGCAATCTTTGATTCTTTGACGGAAGACAGATCATGCCCGTCCAGGCGTACATTTCCGGCCGTCGGTTTATCCAGAGCCGCCAGAATATTTAAAAGCGTTGTTTTGCCGGATCCGGATTCTCCCATGATCGCGATATATTCGCCTCTTTCTACAGTAAAATTAACATTGGACAGTGCCTGAACTTTATTTGCCCCAAAACGGGTCGTATAAATTTTTTTAATATTTGTAACTTCCAAAATTGCCATTTCATTTTCCTCCTTCTCTTTTCTATGGGTCAATTATAGCAAAAGAGGGAAATGGCCTGCCATGGTTTTGGCTTACATTTCCCCTGTCCAACATTACAATCCTGAAAGGTTTTATTCAAATACCCTCTTTTTTTGTGAAAGACGGATTCGGATTTCCGTGCCCACATCCACCTCAGATACGGCTTCGATCTCATGTCCGAGCCGGCTGCATATTCTATGGCACAGATAGAGTCCGATACCGCTGGCCTTCATATCCGTGCGGCCGTTATAGCCGGTAAATCCTTTTTCAAATATTCTCGGAAGATCCTCCGGAGCGATGCCGATGCCTGTATCCTTTATGCACAATGTCGCAGATGGATCAAGACTTATCTCAATACTGCCCTTTCGCGTATATTTTAACGCATTTGATAGGACCTGCTCAATGACAAACAGCAGCCATTTTTCATCGGTCACAACCTGAAAGGAAACCGGCTCATAGACAAGTCTTATCTTTTTCCTGATAAACTGGGAAGCATATTTGCGGACAGCCTGTTTGATGACAAGGTCCAGATCACAGGACTTGATCACATAGTCGGTTGATGTTCCGTCAAGTCTTAAATAGGCCAGTACCATTTCCACATACTGTTCAATACGAAGTAATTCATCTGAAAGTGCACGATGTTTTTCGTCATCTTCCCCCTGCAGAATAAGCCGCATTGCAGAAATCGGAGTTTTTATCTGATGCACCCAGAGTGTGTAATATTCCATCATATCCGAGTAGCGTTCATCCATCCTTTCCGTCAGTCGGCACTTTTCGTCATAGAGTGCATGAAGTACATGCTGATAATCTTCCTCAATAATATTGGAAGCTTCCGGAAAATGCTCATCTGTCACCATGATTTCCGATACAAGTCTTTCCAGATGTTCATGTTTTTTTCTGAATTTGCGGTAATCCGATATCAAAATAATCGATGCTGCAAAAGCACCCAGTAAAGACGCATACAAAACAGGAAGAAGGGGAAGACGGGCAAGGAAAAAAATGAAACCGTAAATAAAAGTAAACAGGATATAGATCAGGGCTGCTTTTTTATGAAGCCGCAAATATTCATAAAACATTTTTGATTTTTTCTTATTCAATAATATATCCCATGCCTTTCTTTGTCCCTATAAAACCTTCAATTCCCGCCTGTTCCAGTTTCTTGCGCAGTCTTGCAATATTTACTGTCAGAGCATTTTCATCCACAAAACAATCGGTCTCCCAGAGTTTCTCCATCAGTTTGTCTCTGCTGACAACATGTCCTTTATTTTCCATCAGTGTTTTTAAGATACGATAATCATTTTTCGTCAATTCAATCCGCTCACCTTCAAAACTCAGGCTGGCATCTGAAAGATTTAACAGAACTCCCCTGTGCTGCAGAACAGATACCTGATTGCCAAAATCATAGGTCCTTCTTAAAACTGCCTGAATCTTTGCCGTCAGCACATTCATATCAAAGGGTTTCGCGATAAAATCATCCCCACCCATATTCATCGCCATGACAATGTTCATATTGTCGGATGCTGAGGATATAAAAATGATCGGGATTTTGGACATTTTTCGTATTTCCATGCACCAGTGATAACCGTTATAAAAAGGCAGCGAAATATCCATCAGGATCAAATGGGGGCTGTATTCTGCAAATTCCTTAACAATATCTTTGAAATTCTCCGCACATCTGGCTTCCAGTCCCCAGGTTTCAATGTGGTTTTGAATTGCGGTACCGATTCCCGGATCATCTTCTACAATCAATATTTTATACATTTTTACCTCTCCTCTTCTACTCTGTCTATCATTATATCGAAAAAAATAATGAAAGAAAAGAAAGAAGGGATAATCTTAAGATTTTATACAGAAAAAAACGTCTCTCCCGAAGGAAAGACGTTTTACATACATTTAAAATTTAATGAATTTCATTTTCCATGTCGGCACCTTCCCAGAGACGATGACCGTCAAGACATAGATCTCCGCGAACAGCCCAAATCTTCATATTTTTAAATCGGAATTTGATACATCCCTGCGAACCTTTAAGTTTTTCCATACCTTCCGGCCATGATATGCGGATCCATCCGTCGGAAGTATTTTCTGTCCGGCTCTCCTCAAAAGTAAATCCGGATAAAGGCAATTCGGTCCAAATGTGGTGAATCTGCGCTTCCAGAAGAACCGGTTTGTCCGGATTTTCTGCCTGTGCAAGAATTTCCAGATTACTGCCGCCAAATTTTAACCGACAGGATGTAAGGAGACTGTCAGAATTCTTGTCTTTTTGAACCATCGCCGCAAATTGATCCGGCTGCCAAAAGGCTCTGGCCAGAGAAGATTCCCTGAAATTTGTGTGGCGTCCGTTGCCGCCCATATAATAGAGCCAGATCTTTCCATCCGGGCCGATCACAGGCTGAGAAGCATAAATACATCCGCAGTCAAATGCACCCGTCGGATAGTGTCCCTCACCTCTCGGAATCAGGCTTTGTCCCGGTGCCACAAAATCAAAATGCTCCGGATTTACGGCCCATGTGAGTTCACAGTCTACGGTATCAAAGTTTTCTTCCCTCCGATCACCCTCATGGATGATTGAAGCAAGACCAAGATAAATACCATTCCAGAAAAAGACAGGCATAGAATACACCTGATTTTCATAACCTCTTCCCCGAAGTGTTTCTTTCGGTTCCGTCCAGTGAATAAAATCATCACTTCGGCTCAGTGTTGTCATACGGATACCGTCCTGCCACACACGGGAAAGCAGCATATAACAGCCTTCTTCCTCATTCCAGAAAGGAAGATTGTGACTGTCCGCCGGCGGATTATGTTCCGGCCACGGAATCAGTTTGGACCAGTCTTTTCCATTCGGTGAAAAGGCCACGGCCATATGTGCTCCCTGTCCCGGAATATCCACTTTTGTAACCATTTTATATTTTGCATCCGGGTTGGAGTCATGATCGTCGATCATGACCCCGGT
Organism: Frisingicoccus sp.; assembly: GCA_016298055.1. Classification (GTDB taxonomy): domain Bacteria; phylum Bacillota; class Clostridia; order Lachnospirales; family Lachnospiraceae; genus Frisingicoccus. Next base: position 4,721 of record JAEDDO010000068.1, on the reverse strand, counting down.
CCCGTGGGCAAAAAGGAGGAGAATGTTATTAGCTTTGCTGCCTCGCCACTCTACCCGGCCAAGTTCCGGTTTTACCCAGTGGATGCCATCTTTGCTTTCAGCATAAGCTAAAGACGTCACACGGTCCATTCTTGGCAGGTAATCTCTGGAAGTTCTTTCCTCAAGCGAAGTTCCCTCTGTGTCTGAATCATCCGTAAATAATGTATAATAGCATCGAAAAATCTGTTCTTCTTTATCAAACAGTACATTCGGATATCCGTTGTCAATGCGTATCTCCCATGGTTTATCCTGGACAAACAGGGGATTGTGGCCGATATCCTTCTTTGGAGTTGTTATTTGAATCTCCACATTTTCCATTGCCTGCGGATTCAGAAATCTCCGATCAAGCATCAGATATTTTTCCAAAGAATCAGCTCCATTTCTTAGCAATACATTTTAATTGCTTCGTCAATCATTGCTGCACATTTTTTAACCTGTTCCATATCTTCCGGAATAAGGTTTGGCAATGGTTTACGAACGCCGCCGATATCTAAACCTTCGCGGATCCTTAAAACTTCTTTCATAACGGCGTACAGATTGCCGTGGCATTCGCACATTGCATAAATAACTGCATCTGCAGCATACTGAATCTTCTGTGCTTCCGGAATCTTTCCTTCAGCGACAAGATCCATGATCTTCAGATATAATTCCGGCATAACCGCATAGGTTCCGCCGATACCGCCGTCTGCACCCATGGCAAGACCGGAAACAAGCTGTTCATCCGGACCGTTGAATACAACAAAGTCTTCGCCGCCGTCCATCTTGAACATCTGAATATCCTGAACAGGCATAGAGCTGTTTTTAACTGCTGCCACCTGAGGATTTTTACGCATTTCTTTAAATAAAGGCATTGTCAGAGCAACACCGGCAAGCTGCGGAATGTTGTAAATGACAAAATCTGTGTTTGGTGCTGCAGAAGAAATATCATTCCAGTACTGTGCAATTGCATGCTCCGGTAAATGGAAATAAATCGGAGGAATGGCTGCGATCGCATCCACACCGAGGCTTTCTGCATGGGCAGCAAGTTCCATACTATCTGCTGTATTGTTGCATGCAACGTGAGCAATAACTGTAAGTTTTCCTTCAGCGGCTTTCATAACATGTTCCAGAACCAGTTTTCTCTCAGCAACGCTCTGATAAATACATTCACCTGAAGATCCGCCAACGTAAACACCTTTTACACCTTTTTTGATCATATATTTTGTAAGTTCTTCCACCCGTTCCGGGCTGATTGCTCCCTGATCATCATAACATGCATAAAATGCCGGAATAATTCCCTGATACTTAGAAATATTTTTCATTTTTTTCGCTTCCTCTTTATTTTTTTTAAAATTTATTTCATGCGCACCTTGACAACTGCCTTCTCGACCCGTTCCGGGCCGTCTACGGCAATCTTGACAATGTGTGCATCTTCAGGAAGTACAATAAGTACTTTCCCTGGCATCATCATCAAACGGTTTTCTATCGGACCGTCACAGTCGACAGAATCCGTAACTTTATCGACGGATGTCACATTCATTTTATCCATATCGGTCACCCCGATCCATTCTTTTCCTGATAATACAAGATGAATGTCCGCATAAAATTCATGTGCTTCGAAAGCCGCAGCTTCCTCTGCCATCGTCTCATAACCGAAACGATTGATAAAGACATTTTCCCCATCGACATTATTTCTTCCCGCAGTGAGTTCCTCAAGAGAATGGCTCATCAGATAATCAATAGCCCTATCAAGGTGAGGTCCGATACCGCGGTAATTTTGCAAATACTTCATGTCTGTGTAAATCATTTGCTGTCTCCACTTTCCTTTGCTTCATATAAATGACACGCAACCATATGGCCTTCTTTTCCATGATAACGGATGGCAGGATCTTCCTGTTTACAGATCTCCATGCAATGCGGACATCTGTTATGGAAGGCACATCCGCTTGGTTTATGGATCGGACTCGGAACTTCGCCCTCAAGAACCTGACGCTTTTTCGTCGTATGGATATCTGCAACCGGAATTGCCGAGAGCAGAGCCCGTGTATACGGATGGAGCGGTTCCTCATAGAGTGCCCTTGAATCTGCAACTTCTACGATCTTTCCGAGATACATAACCATAATTCTGTCGGACATATACTGAACAACAGATAAATCATGAGCGATAAAAAGGTATGTAAGATTGAGTTCTTTCTGAATTTCTTTCATCAGGTTCAGAACCTGGGCCTGAATCGATACATCAAGTGCTGAAACCGGTTCGTCACAGATGAGAACTTCCGGCATAACTTCCAGAGCACGTGCAATACAGAGACGCTGACGCTGCCCACCGGAAAATTCATGAGGATAACGCATCAGATAATCCGGCTGGATATTTACCATTTTAAGCACACGCTGCATAACTTTTTCACGTTCTTCCTGAGAAGAAATACCATGCGTCTTCAATGGTTCCTCAAAGGATTCATAAATTTTCTTCTGCGGATTAAGTGCGGAATAAGGATCCTGGAAAACCATCTGGACTTTTTTGCGGAATTCAAACATTTCCTGTTTATTAAATTTGGTAATATCTTTATAGTCTCCGTCATAATTAAACATAACCTGTCCGCCGGTCGGTTTTTCAAGCATCATGACCGTTTTTCCGAATGTCGATTTACCGCATCCGGACTCGCCTACAATACCAAGTGTTTCGCCTTTGTAAATATCAAGACTTACATCATCTACCGCCTTAACATGTCCAACCACCTTTTTCATAAATCCCTTTGTGATCGGGAACCAGGTCTGGAGATTGCGGATCTTAAAGATAATTTCTTTATTTTCTTTACTCATATCAATCCACCTCCGGATAAGAATCATATTTCAGGCAGCGTACACGGTGGCCCGGTGCGATTTCATACATCGGGATTGTTTTTTCGCGGCACCGGTCTGTACACTCGGAACATCTGTCCGCAAATTCACAGCCGCCCTTCAAATCTGCCGGATTTGGAGTAGCCCCCGGAATTGTCTCAAGTTTCTGATCATCTGCCAGTCCAAGAACCGGTACACTTCGAAGAAGTGCTTTTGTATACGGATGGCTTGTCCGGTCAAACAGATCTTCAAGGCTTCCGAACTCAACAACACGGCCCATATACATAACGCAGACTTCGTCTGCCATCTCGGCAACAAGTCCCATGTTGTGGGTGATCAGAATGATCGATTTTCCTTCTTTTAACTGAAGTTCTTTTAACAGTTCCATAATCTGTGCCTGAATGGTCACATCCAGAGCGGTTGTTGGTTCATCACAGATGATCAGTTCCGGATTGCAGATCATGGCGATGGCGATAACAACACGCTGTTTCATACCGCCGGAAAACTGATGCGGATAACAATCAATACGTTCTTCCGGATCCGGAATACCTAACTTGCGGAACATTTCAAGAACTTTCGCTCTCGCTTCTGCCTTCTTCATGCCTTTGTTGTGCTGAAGAAGGCCTTCGGCTACCTGATCACCGACTTTATATACCGGATTTAAGCTGGACATCGGATCCTGAAATACCATGGACATATCCGGTCCGCGCAGTGCACGCATTTCCGGTCCGTTTGGTTCTTTAATACTTTCCAGATGATATTCGGTCACTTCGCCGTTCCGAAGTGCATTATACTGTATATTTTTGGCTTTTACAATGGCATTTTTGCCGGTAAAACGCATGATCGAGTTCATCGTCACACTCTTACCGCAGCCGGATTCGCCTACAACCGCCAGGGTTTTTCCGCGGCGTACCTGAAAAGAAACATCTTTTACAATTTTTATTTCTTTTCTGTCTGAAATGAAGGTTGTATTTAATTTTTCAACATTTAAAATAATTTCTCTGTTATCCATGAGGCCCCTCCTTACTGCTGTTTTGCATCCAGTACGTCACGCAGGCCGTCGCCGAAGAAGTTGATTGCCAGAACGAACAGACTGATTGCCAGACCAGGGAATACCCAGATCCACCACTGATTTGTAACAACGGATACGGATTTTGCCGCATTTAAAATATTTCCCCAGGTCGGTGTGCTGTCCGCTACGCCCAGACCGATGAAGGAAAGAGCTGCTTCCTGAAGAATAAAGAAGGCAACGTTTGTTGTTGTTGAAACGATGATCGGACTCATAACGTTCGGAAGGATCTGTTTGAACATAATGTTGTTTTTGCTCATACCGAAGGCTTCACAAACTTTAACGTAGGTCTCATTTTTAAGCGTCATAAACTCATTTCGAACCATACGGAAGGTTGTCATCCATCCGGTAAATACGAAAATAAACAACAGGTTGCCAAGACCACGTTTGTTAACGATGGCTACGAGCATCATAACAAGAACGAGCTGTGGAAAAGCCTGGAAGATTTCTGAAATACGAATCAGGACCATATCGACTTTACCACCGAAATAGCCGGCCAGAGCACCGAGCACCGCACCGATCACAGAACTCATGATGGCACAGAAAGCACCGATCAGAATGGAATAACAACCGCCGACGAGAACACGCGAAAATAAGTCACGTCCAATGGTATCTGTGCCGAACAGATGTCCGTTTCCAGGAGCCTGTTTCATTTCTGTCAGCACCGGTGTTCCATAATCGACGCCAACGATCATTCCGATCACACAGGACAATGTGATAACGAGAATAATGACAAGGCCCAGAACTGCCAGTTTATTATTCATAAATTTACGCACATTTCGTTTAAATAAAG
>JAEDDO010000067.1 GCA_016298055.1 Frisingicoccus sp. | reverse complement strand
AAAGATATGATTTGTAGAAGATGCGGAAAAAAACTGGATAAAGATGATCGGTTCTGCAGGGCCTGCGGAATGCCCGTCGGAGGAGGAAACGACGAAAAAGAGAGTGGCTATCAGGATGATATTATGAGCATGACAGGAAGATTTGATGGTAAATATATGCTGTTATGTGCTGTAATTTTAGGAGCACTCATTATTGTTGGAGCTGTTGTGAAACTGGCTTATGCAAAAGATAGACAGGGAGAAACCTATGCTTCAGAGACGACAGCAGTGTCGGAGTGTCCGGAATGGATGGATGATGCGGAGGTTTAAACAGATGAAGGGTGCATGGATCAGCCTTATACTCCTGATTTTGTTTTTGACAAATCCGATTATGTGTCATGCGGAAATTTCCGGGCCGGAGGCTTTCGACGGAATGGAGTGGGAATTGGTTCATGAGGAGACAATTCATGGTGGAGTTGTTCAGTCCATGTGTGTGACGCCCGAGTATATTATCTGTATTGAAAATATTGAGGACAATCCGAATGTCAATGATGTTGTTTCGGCGTATTACCGTTATGACCGGGATGAGCAGGGAAAGCCGGTAAAACCTTATTCCCTCGCAAAACGTATCCAGAACAGAGAGTGGGAGCACGGCAACAGCCTGACCTATAATCCGAAAACAGAAGAGATTTATGTGGGTCTGTATACGAATACGATTGAGGAAAACAGGGGCTGTATTTATGTTATGGACCCGGAGACACTTGAATATAAGCGGACCATCAAAGTATCTGACGATTATAATATACTGAGTATTGAATATATCGAAGATAAAGATCAGTATGTGATCCAGACAAATGTGGATGGCGGTTATAGTTTTAAAATTCTCGACAGTAATTTTCAGGTTATTGATGATCTGATAACAGATGTGGATACATATCCGGGAACGAATTATCAGGATTGTATGATCAGCGGAGATTATATTATAACTTTTCCGCTGACATTAAATATGGGAATCGGAGATTACTTAAAAGTATTTTCGATTGAAAACAGAGAACTGGTCATGACAGTTCCTTTGGATTTTCAATTTGAAAGTGCTTTTGTGGATGAACCGGAATCTTTGTGTGAGACAGCCCCGGGAGAACTGTTGGCTGTTGTGAATATACAGGATCCGGATGCGGGAAACAGGATCCGTTTTTATAAAACGGTGCTGCCTTATTATTTTTATATTTCCGCAGAGAGTGAGAATGGACGGATAACCAACGTTCAGAAAAAGGTCCTGCGGGGGGATGATTGTGTCATTGATTTTGTACCGGATGATGGGTATGAGTTTTCGGAACTGTCAGTTGACGGAGCTGTACAGACGACCGTGGAGGATACCACATCTTTTATGCTGAATAATATTCAGTCGGATCATAAGGTTAAAGTTGTATTTCGGGAGATACCGTTTCCTTTAATGAAAGTTCTTGTGATCTGCGGTATTGTATGTGTATTGATTTTGGGAATTATTCTGGCTGTGATTATAATGGCGCGTCGGAAACGTAGGATCAAAGAGAAAAAACGGCGGGCTGAATTGAGGAAAAAGCGTCGGGAGAGAGAAGCCCGGAGAGAAAAATTACTGGAAAAAGAACTGAATCAGCTGGAAGAGCTGGAAGCCATTATTGATAAATAGTCGATGTCAAAAAGGAGCGGATGTATACCGCTCCTTATAATTTTTCGGAAAATAAAAAAATCAGGAAGATGTATTCCTGATTTTCTAAATGCAGTTGATGGGAGTTGAACCCACACGAGTGTTACCTCACTAGAACCTGAATCTAGCGCGTCTGCCATTCCGCCACAACTGCATTCGCTTGATATGCGACTCATTAATTTTATCAAATAATCCTGAAATAATCAAGACTTTTTTTGAAAAAAATTAACATTTTTCTGGTTCCGGATAAGTTTCACCGAAAAGTTCCACTGTCATAGACTGGATCTTCTGTGGTGTTTTTGGTGCATCCATACGATTTGTTGCAACACATGCAATCTTATCAACCACATTCATACCTTCAATGATCTTTCCGAAGGCAGCATAAGCACCGTCAAGATGTGGTGCAGGCTGGTGCATGATAAAGAACTGGGAGCCTGCAGAGTTCGGCATCATCGTACGTGCCATGGATAATACACCTGCATCGTGTTTCAGAGGATTAGCAAAACCGTTCTGAGCAAACTCACCTCGGATTGAATATCCAGGACCACCCATGCCTGTGCCGTCAGGACAACCACCCTGAATCATAAAACCTTTGATGACACGATGAAAGATCAAACCGTTATAAAAACCCTTCTGTACAAGAGAAATAAAGTTATTTACTGTATTCGGAGCGATTTCAGGATAAAGTTCTGCCTTCATGATATCGCCGTTTTCCATAGTAATGGTAACAATTGGATTTGCCATGATAAATCCACCTTTCTTTTATTATTTGCTTTCATTATTGTAGCTGAAAAAAAGGTGGAAGTAAAGGCTTTTGATTGAATAAATATATAAAATGTTCTATAATCAGGGTAACAGGATTTTGAGAGCGTGAGGCGCGGAAAAATCCGTAGGTATCATGGGCAAATACTTTTTACCCAATAAAACATGCAAAAAGGGGAAGATGCAATGGCCGTTCTTATTGTCAAAATCGATACATTGGCGACACTTCGTATGAATGAATTTTTTGATTACGCCGGATATTGTTGGGCTTTGAGTCGAAACAGGGAATCGGACACGGTTCTGGCTGCAGAGCTTGAGGATTTCTATGAAGGTACGGTCCGCAGTAACTGTATGGACGATATTCCGGTTATTTTTATATATAAGGATCAGGTGATCGGATGGTATAAAAGGGCGGAGATATACCGTTATATAAGGCATCCTTCTCTCTTTCTTGAAGGGAATATCCGGGCAGCGGTCCGGGATGTTCGTTTGCTGAAAAAACCTGCGGTGGCAAAGGATATTGAATTTGGAAGTGATAAGAATTATCTTGTCATTGAGTCGGGTGATATCCGGTATGACCGTTTTAAAAGTATGATTGACAGTGATGAAGGTCCTTTTGAAGATATAGACTATGCTAAAGCAAAAACAGACACACGGATCCGATCATCTTCGCACGTCATCGGGCGCAGGAAGGGCAGAATCACACCGGCAGACAGGATTGAAAACCTGTTGAATCTGTGCGAAGTTTTTGCAAGTGAAATTATGCAAGACAGATGTCAGGGAATAGGAACGATAAAGGCACTCAGAGAATTGGCACTTGAAGCGACAAGGTATCGTGTGTCGAGCGTGAATGCCTGGTATTATCTGGCGATGGCGGATTATCAGCTGGGATTCACAAAAAAAGGTCTGAGGGCGATTGACCGGGCGATAAGACTGGAACCGGATGGGGATGATCTTATGGTTATGAAGGCGAATCTGCTGGTAAGTGACGGTTGTCTGGAAGAGGCGTTGAAGTATTATGATGAAGCGTGTGAGATATTTCCGGATGACAGCTACTATATTATGGCCGGAAGAGCCTGTGCCTGCATGGGAAATCTCGCAGCGGCAGATATGTATTATAGAAAGGTAAAGGATTCTGATATTTTAAAAGCCTTTGGGATTTCTTTATCAAAAAAAAGATTGTTATAAATATAGTGTCAGGAGGGAGCGACATGGGGACATACATTATGGCACTGGATCAGGGAACGACCAGTTCACGCTGTATTCTTTTTAATAAATCCGGAGAGATCGTGAGTGTTGCACAGCAGGAATTTACTCAGATATATCCGAAGCCGGGGTGGGTTGAACATGATCCGCTTCAGATATGGGCAACTCAGATGAGTGTAGCGATCGCTGCTATGGGTAAAGCGGGCGTGACATCGAAAGATATTGCCGGAATCGGTATTACGAATCAAAGAGAAACGACAGTTGTGTGGAACAGGCATACGGGACTTCCTGTTTATAATGCGATCGTATGGCAGTGTCGAAGAACATCGGATTATATTGATTTGCTTAAAAGTAAGGGATATGATCAGGATATTCTTGAAAAGACAGGTCTGATTGCAGATGCTTATTTTTCAGGAAGCAAGATCAGATGGATACTGGACAATGTGGAGGGAGCCCGGGAAGCCGCGGAAAAAGGGGATCTTCTGTTCGGAACGATCGATACATGGCTTATATGGAAATTAACCGGTGGCGAAGTATTTGTTACAGATTATACAAATGCTTCACGGACAATGCTCTATAATATTCATGAACTTTGCTGGGATGAAGAGATTCTGGCTGTAATGAATATTCCGAAGTGTATGCTGCCGGAAGTTAAAGCATCCAGCTGCATTTATGGGTATACGCAGGAAGGCATTCTGGGTGGAAGTATACCAATCAGCGGTATTGCGGGAGATCAGCAGGCGGCATTATTCGGACAGTGCTGCTTTGAAGCGGGAGAGGCAAAAAATACTTATGGCACAGGCTGTTTTCTGCTGATGAATACAGGAAAAGAGGCAGTCCGGTCAAAAAATGGCCTTCTCACCACGATTGCAGCCAGTGCGGACGGCAGTATTCAATATGCATTGGAAGGCAGTATTTTTATGGCAGGAGCGGCCATACAGTGGCTTAGGGATGAGATGAAACTGATTCAGTCTGCAGGCGAGACAGAAGCCTGTGCGATGGAAGTGGAGGATTCGAACGGTGTTTATGTCGTGCCGGCCTTTACAGGTCTTGGAGCACCCTATTGGGATCAGTATGCACGAGGAGCCGTTGTTGGTCTTACACGGGGTGTAAACAGAAATCATTTTATCCGTGCCACGTTAGAATCTCTGGCTTACCAGACATATGATGTTCTGAAAGCGATGGAGGTGGATTCAAATATTTGTCTGTCTTCTTTAAAGGTAGACGGCGGAGCGTGTGCGAATAATTTCCTGATGCAGTTCCAGTCCGATATTTTGAATACCCGGGTTGAACGTCCGGAATGTGTAGAGACAACAGCTCTTGGAGCAGCCTATCTGGCAGGAATCGCTGTCGGTTATTGGCAGGATACGGATGACATCAAAAAGAACTGGAAACTGGAAAGAACATTTGAGACCAAAATGGATGAAAAAAAACGTGAAGAAAGTATTTCTGGATGGCATGAGGCGGTAAAACGGTCTTACGGATGGGCAAAATAGAAAGGATGTGACAGTATGACATTAAAAGAGATTATTCAAAAGTCAGACAATATTGTATTTTTTGGTGGAGCAGGGGTTTCTACAGAAAGCGGTATTCCGGATTTTCGAAGTGAGACAGGTATTTACAATACGATTAAACGCTATAAAAGATCACCGGAAGAGATTTTATCCCATTCCTTTTTTATGGCGCATCCGGATATTTTTTATGATTTTTATAAAAGCACCATGCTTTATATGGACGCAAAGCCAAATGCGGCCCATATTGCTCTGGCAAAACTGGAAGAGATGGGAAAACTTAAAGCAATTGTGACACAAAATATCGACGGTCTTCATCAGATGGCGGGCAGTAAGCGGGTCTATGAAGTTCACGGAACAGTTCATAAAAATTATTGTATGCGTTGTCATGAATTTTATGATACCGAATATATTCTGAAATCTGACGGTATACCGCGCTGCGAAAAATGCGGAGGTGTTGTAAAACCGGATGTTGTTCTGTACGAAGAAGGACTGGATGAGATGGCGATCAGAGGAAGTATCCATGCTATCCAGAAAGCGGATGTGCTTATTATCGGGGGTACATCGCTGAATGTATATCCTGCTGCAGGCTTTGTTCAGTATTACCGGGGGGATAAGCTTGTATTGATCAATAAAAGTGAGACACCATATGACAGCAGGGCAAATCTGCTCATTCATGACAGTATAGGAAAAGTATTGGGAGAGGTGCTGAATGATTAAAAAACAAAATTTTTATTTTAAGTCTTCGAACAAAAGATCCAGAGTGTATGGTGTTTGTTGGATACCCGGCAACGGAAAGGTAAGGGCTGTTTTGCAGATTGCACATGGAATGGTGGAATATATTGAAAGGTATGACGATTTTGCCAGATTTTTGTGCAGTAAAGGCATTGCGGTTGTGGGCAATGATCATGTGGGTCACGGGAATACAGCCGCATCGGAGAAAGAGTGGGGGTATCTTGGTGAGAATGGATTTCAGTGTATTGTTGATGATATGCATAAGATCGAAGTCCATTTCAAAAAACGGTTTCCGGATGTGCCCTATTTTATTATGGGACACAGCATGGGATCCTTCGCTACACGTTATTTTCTGACAAAATACGGAAAGGAAGTAGACGGAGCTATCATCATGGGCACAGGATATTTTTCTGTCGGACTGGCTCTTTTTGGAAGAGGATTGGCAAAATCACTGGCTCTTGTAAAGGGATGGGAGTATCGAAGCAATTTTATGAATAAGATGGCTTTCGGCTCTTATAACAGAGGGTTCAAACCGGCCCGTACAGAATTTGACTGGCTGACGAGAGATAAGGCTATGGTGGATGCCTATATTCGTGAACCAAGGTGTCAGTTTGTATTTACTCTCAACGGATATTATGAATTATTTAAGGGAATCGGTGTGATTTCCAGTATGAAAAATATTAGAAAGATGCCAAAGGATCTGCCGGTCCTTTTTGTCTCAGGCGATGCGGATCCGGTGGGACATAATGGTGATGGCGTGCAGAAGGTTTATGATATGTTTGTGTCGGCAGGCATAGACGATATAGATATGATTCTTTATGAGGGTGCACGTCATGAGATAATAAATGAGACGAATAGGGATGAAGTCTATCATGATCTGTATGACTGGCTGAATGAGGAAATTTCATGGAGAAGTTGAAAATGACAGAAAATTAGTGTAGAATGAGATGGATATAGATAAAGAAAAACAGTTGGTATACAGGAGGATAGACTATGGGTTTGTTTGGAAAGAAAAAAGACTTCTGGGATGAAGATGAACGTGTATCTGATACAGAAGCGGAATCCTCATCATCGGAAAGTGAGCGTGATGAGACGGAATACGATATAGAAGATGACGGACGCTGGCATCCGACGAAATCGACTCCGCTGAAAGTATTTGCACGAATACTCTTATTTATTTCAGCCGTCGTGCTTGTTGTGTCCGGATTGGTCGTGTATACATATTTTGGCGGCGGCGGTACACTGAACTCCGAACCGAATTATTACCAAAGTACTTTCTTTGGTACGGAATATCAGAAGAGCGTGCTTCAGTTGATCCGTCTTATTAAGGCGGTTGAGACAAGGGGAGACATTCCTGAATCTGAACGTGAGAAATCAAATAAAGATCTGGTTGATAATTATCTGACATCAGAAGGGAATTTTTCGTTTGTAGTGTATGATGAAAATGATCAGGAAGTGATCATGAGCAATGAAGATGCTGTAAAACGTATTGAATCCAGCCATTATTTTGTCAAGATCGATACGACAGAGGGTGGTTTCGAAGTTAATACAGGTGTCTATAATGATGAATTAGATACATCTGAGTGGAAAGCGGAACTTGCATCCTGCAGCGGATCCTATACAATTTATGCCGCTGTAGATAATGAGCTGACTTCGACAACCGATGGTTTTTACACAAGCTATGAATCTTTTAAAGTATTAGGTTCCATGTTTGGTATTATGAAGATTGCGTTGATCGTGGCGGCCGTTGTATTTGTCCTTTCATTTATTTTTAGTATTGTGGCTACAGGTAATGTTCATGGCTACAGAGGAATTCGTTTGACCTGGTTTGATAAGATTTTTACGGAGATTTCGCTTATCTTAATTGTACTTTTCGGAGGCGGAAGCATTTACGGAGCATTTTACCTGTCTTCTATGGATGCAGACTATAGTAAGTATGCAGTCTGTGGAGCGTTGGTACTGGCATATATCTTTTTTATTCGAGGCTATTTCAGTATGGTTCGCCGCATTAAATCCGGTACATTTATTTCAAATATGCTGATATACCGTATTTTTGAAGTGATTGGAGCACTGCCGGCCGTGCCAAGAATACTGTTGATTATTCTGGTATTAGTTCTGTTAAACGGCGCATTGGTATTGGCATTATTTAATCTTGACAGTTATGCGGTGATGGGCATTCCGGTTGTTTATGTTATTGTCCCGATTATTTTTGTTCTTGAGAATATATCCTTTATCACCTGGGTGATCAGAAAAGGAAATGAAGAGTATGATGACGAAGATGATGAGGACGAGGAGGAAAATGCAGAGGTTCCTGAAAGGGAAGCAGGAACAGAGCATGCATACGTCCAGACGGTTTTGAGCGGGGATACGCGTCAGGCTTCGGAACTGGAAGAGGATCTGTCAAAAGCAGCAGCTATAGCAGCGTCTAAAATATCCGTACCCGCATCGGATGACTGGGAAAATATGGATCTCGGAGCTTCTGTTGATCAGGCTATCCTTTCTTCAGACACACTGGTACAGGATGATGCGGGTGTCAGTGATCATACAGTGATGCTTCCAAAGGATGAGATTAATCATTTGCTTAGTCAGACATCAACGGTCAGAGATTCTGCCACATCATTTGATTTTATTCAGTTGAATAGAGATATTCGAAAATTACACCGGAAGGCACTTAAAGAATCCGGTATAGCGGTGACACTCAGAGCTCCGGATAAGCCGATTGTTCTTGAGATGAATAAAGAAGACATGTGGAAAGCAATTTCTATGATTTATGATAATCTGGAACAGTATACGGAACCGGATTCAAGAATTTATGCAGAAATGTATACTCAGAATGGCAAGTTGATTTACATTGTAAAGAATGCTGTGAAAGAAGATGCTATTGAGGCGGCAAAAGCTGTAACATCATCGGGTGCAGAACTGACAGGTGGATTGAAAGTTGCTAAGGAGATTATAGAAAAGAATCATGGCAAGTTTGTCGTTGCTATGGACGGTAATATCTTTAAAACAGGTATTCTTTTAAATAAGACACAGAATAATTAAAAAAATACCGGTTGGAAATGTGATATTGTCTATTGACAAATATTCATTCCAACCGGTACTTTTTTTATTTATTATCCTGGAAATTGTGGACATGATCCAGCAAGGTGTTCTTTAAATCCCACAATGGCTGAGAAAGATCGACGTAAACTTCCTGAGGATTGACAAGACGTCGGGATTCATCCCAGAGTGTGGCAAGTTCGGAAGAACAATAATCGCGGATGTCCATGACAGCAGGTGATGTATAGACACACTGACCATCTTTGAATACAGGAACAAGAAGTTCGCGTACGGTGTAGGAACCGCCATCCAGCCAGGTTTTTTTCCATGTGGAAATCGGATCAAAGATCATTAAAGGCTGTTGAGAATCATAATGTTCATCTGCAAGAGCGATAAGATCTGCTTTGATCTTACCGGTTTCTTTATCATAAAGACGGAATACGGTTTTGTCACCCGGGTTTGTTACTTTTTCGATATTTTCAGATACTTTGATCTTTGGAATAAATTCACCCTTTTCATTTTCAATGGCAGCAAGTTTATAAACACCGCCGAAGGCCGGACAGTTTTTGGAAGTAATAAGGTTTGTTCCGACACCCCAGGAAGTGATTTGTGCACCCTGAGTATGAAGACTGTCAATAAGATATTCATCCAGATCGCTGGAAGCTGAAATGATAGCATCTTTATGGCCTGCCGCATCCAGCATCTTTCGTGCTTTTTTGGACAGGTAAGCCAGGTCACCGCTGTCAAGGCGGATGCCGTACAATTTTGGCTGAATGCCTTTGGCTTTCAGCTCATCAAAAACCTGAATGGCATGAGGTACACCGGATTTCAATGTGTCATATGTGTCAACAAGAAGAAGACAATTATCCGGATACAGATTGGCATAATTCCGGAAAGCTTCCAGTTCGGTTTTAAAGCTCATGATCCAGCTATGCGCGTGGGTTCCTTTGACAGGAATATCAAACATCTGACCGGCCAGTACATTGGAAGTTCCGACACAGCCTCCGATCACTGCGGCACGGGCACCGTAGGTTCCGGCATCCGGTCCCTGTGCACGTCTGAGTCCGAATTCCATAACGCCGCCGCCGGCAGCATAAACCACACGGGCTGCTTTGGTGCATATCAGACTCTGATGGTTAATAATATTCAAAATAGCAGTCTCTACAATCTGAGCTTCCATGATCGGGGCGATGACTTTTAAGAGAGGTTCTTTCGGAAAGACGATCGTACCTTCCGGTATAGCATATATATCGCCTGTAAAATGGAAATCTTTCAGATAATCAAGAAAGTCTTCCTGGAAAAGATTCGTGGAGCGCAGATAGGCAATATCATCTGCGGTAAAATGGAGACCGTTGACATATTCGATGACCTGTGCCAGACCGGCTGTAATTGAATAGGCAGCACCTTCCGGATTCGACCGGAAAAAAACATCAAAGATAACTTTTTCGTGTGTGTTATTTTTGAAATAGCCCTGCATCATTGTTAATTCGTATAAGTCAGTTAAAAGTGTTAAATGGGATGTATTCATAGTATAGTATTCCCTTCCGTATTAATCATAGTTT